>DMOB01000156.1:0-2565 GCA_003452475.1 Acidimicrobiaceae bacterium
ACCCGAAATTCTCTACGAAAGTTCGCCCATATCTCAACTCGACTTTGTCCTCCGATGGAATCACAACCATCCAATTTGGAGTAATACGAAATGGACCATCAGCGCCCGACACAGACCAATTTGGGAAATAAGATGTCTTGACGATGACCGGTATCCCAACTTCATCGACTTCGAAGGAGATTTCTTCATTACTGACACTGACTTCGGTAATTTTCAGCGATTCAAGTTTTCGTGAAGATTGGTTACCAAACCTAAGAGGCGAAGAAAGACCATCAATTTCTTCTACGGAAACACGTGACCAATGCTCAGGCCCATCATCGGCTATCGGGATAAGCCATCTGCTCTCATCATTAAACCAATTCACAGCCGGATCTATCCACGATCGTTTACCAGAGAAAGATCCTTCGCTTACTAGAGGCTCATATGTAAGTGCTTGCACTATTGAGCTGTCCTGCACTAAGAAAACTGTCCATGGCCCTGACTGAGCAATTACCTCTAAATCTTCAGAAAGACCTTTAGAATTCAAGACGGCTTCATCGCTATACGCAAGGTAATATCTAACGCCAGACATTTTCATATGCGAAACCCCTTGCGGAACGTTCAACGACGAATACGGTAGATCACGCATAGGCCTAGAAGGGTTCGATGAGAGCTCTGACTGCATCAAAAAATGAAATGGAACTGTCTGAGACGACTCGAAGTAGAGACCTTCCATTGACCCGATACAGCCGTCTGTCCAATATGGCAGAAGCATTGGTGCCATAGGCGTTCCATAAGATCCAAGCTCATCCTTGTCATACTCCCAGAGAGCTCGGCCACAACCATGTTCTTTGCCTACCTCTCTCATCGTCTGAATCAAGTCGCTAAACGTTTCCGATGTCGCACGATTCTCATATCCAGAAAAATTCCAATCTGCCCAACCGCTCACAAAATTTCGGTCTTCAGCTGAAACTGAAACCGGGCCCCACCGAAAATCATTGTCTGCGTCATAGCTACCACCGACGGATGTGCCAAGGTAAAGACTAGTTCCTGCCAACGCGACCACAAGAGCAACAATGGGGGCCACATAGATAGCTAAGCGGCTTTTGTGAATCCATGGAGCTGCGCTACGGCCCTCCTTACTCTGACTACAAGCAGCCTGAAACAGGTACCAAAATCCCCAAGCAGCAAGCAAATACAGAGTGAAATACCAAAACGGCAACAATCGGGCATTCCAAATTCGATCTTGTGGCCATTGCGCGAAAGCGATCGCGAGACAACTGCTCAATGTAACTAAAAAAATGATTGCGCGTTCCCAGCGAAAAAGCCCCGCTAAGGCACCGAACCCAGCTAGAGCTAGCAGCCAGGTGATACTGATCCGAGACCCAGGTCCACTCAGCTCTGCCGGAAAAAATAGATTTTCTCTCAACTCAGTTAATTTTTCCCACCCCATGTCATTCAGATAGTCGCGACGTAAATAAAATGGCACAACCCAGAAAGCCGACAGCGCGCCACCAAGAACCCCAACAGTGAGCGCCCTAAATGCTCCTCCAAACTCAACGCAGAGAAGGGCCACAACAAAGAACAAAGAAAGCATCAGCGCTGCGAAATGCTGATTAAGTAAACGCCACAGCACTATCTCAGCAACTGCGAAGCCACTAAATAGCAACCATGCCTTTGATACTCCGATAAGTTTCGGAATTCGGTGGATGCCAGCCGCCACAACCATTAGCACCGTTCCGGCAATCGCAAAGATCAAGGTCACTAAATGACAGAGCGCAACCACGGCTAACGCAACAGACGCCAAAGTTCTTAATTGGTTGAACTCTATAGCCCTATAAACCAAGCCCAAATAAACAAGAGTAAAAGCAAGCCCAATTGAAAACGCAAACTCTCCAGCCAAAGTCGAAGCTATATTTCCGCCATAAATAGTGAAATTAAAGTCAAAGACAAACAGAAAACCAGCAACAGCGCTTAGCGCTGGCAACGGAAAAGGCCAGCGACTAAGACGCGCTAGAAGCCAAGCCGTCGCCGGCATTAGGGTAACTCCAGCGACGGCAACCAGTTTGAAAGCTACCCCGTAAGGCAAAAACAGATCTACAACGACAATCGCCAGATACGGCAAGAACATGTAAAAATGCATTGCAGGAAAACCTGCGTACCAATCATCGCTCCATCCGCGTAACTGGAAATTAGGAAGCAACTCATCACGCAAAAAAGCAGGTCCCCAGACGTGCGCTCCCATGTCGCCGCCGGTTGGAGTAGTTGAAGAAAATATATTCTGAGGGCTGAGCCTCCAAAAAGTCCATAAACAAGCAACAAGAACGATGCTTATCGTCAGCCATTGCTCTAGCTGTGGTGAGCTCAAGCGTCTTGCGTCGCCTCGACTCTTACTTAAAACGCATCCGATCTTAGACATCGGGACCCATCTTGACATTTATAGAAGCGAATCAGGCGGTCACTCAACTCATAACAATCATCAAGCCTGAAAAATTAAAACCAATGTGGGCAATCAGCGGCAGCGCCGTCGAATTTTTTTTCCACCTTAGAAGACCAAAGACTATACCAACAAACAGCAAGCTGGGA
>DMOB01000130.1:0-13967 GCA_003452475.1 Acidimicrobiaceae bacterium
TATAAAACACACTCTTGAACAGGCGCTTGAATTTATTGGAGATGATGAGTGCGTCGAAGTAACGCCGAACTTCATTCGACTTAGAAAAATAACCTTCGACGCTGGACTAAGAGCCAGATCCAAGAAGCGAATGCAACGAGACCGATCTGCTTAGTACTCAAAATTTCTGGTAGGCGGAACCGATACGACATCGTAACCATTTCAATAGGGGCAGTTAAGCTTGATTTGAGATAAGGCGAGATGTGACGAAGAGTCCTGATTTGATTCAACTAAAGTCTCATTATGTCTGCTTATCTAGTAGGAATTCAAACAGTCGTCGACAACGATGCGTTAAATCGATATATCAAGGCTGCTTTGCCGTCAATGAAGACTTATGGTGCGAAACCGCTTGTGGTCGACCCAAACACAATTAAGCTAGAAGGCAATCAGAAACCCCCAGGTTCACGTTGTGTCATTATCGAATTTGGGTCAAAAGAACAGTTGCTGGCGTGGTATCAAAGTGGTGAGTACAAATCCGCAATGGCTTTAAGAGACGGCGCATTAGATGGGTACGCTCTTATCGCTGAAGGCTTGCCTAGCGATTAGAGCAAATTCTTCGTTACGACTTCAGCAATCGTTGCATTACCGGTACTGAACTTCCCGTGGCTTCCTAATAACTTCTGCTCGAAACCTAACAACTCCCTTGTTTCAGGTGAGTTGATATCTGTGAACACTACTTTTATCCTTGGCGCGGTTCACGGTTGCAAAATATTAAAGATCTCCTTTGGTAAAAGTAATCCAAACTGATGTGTGTCTACAATCAGAACTTAGCTGATTGAGTTTTAGGAGATTTCAATGGATGTCGGAATGCAGCTCATATTTTCTAGCGTTGGCTGGGACCTTGATGACACCGAGACCTTTCAGCAAGAGCTTAAAATGGCGAAAATGGCCGAAGATCTTAACTTTGACGTTATCTGGCCAGCTGAGCATCATTTCTTTGATTACTCCTGGTGCCCAGACAATATGCAGCTTCTCTCATACCTAGCTGGAGCCACAGAACGGATTGATCTCGGCACGGCAGCGGTCATCATGCCTTGGAATGACCCGCTTCGGGTTGCAGAAAAAATTTCCATGCTTGAGCATGTCGCCCCGGGAAGAATCAGATTCGGAATGGGGCGTGGACTTAGTCGTAGAGAGTACGCGGCCTTTCAAGGTATCGAAATGGATGAAAGCCGCGAACGGTTCGATGAGAGTTCGGCGATGGTTTTAGAAGCCCTTGAGACGGGCTTTATTGAAGGCACGGGGCCTTATTACGAGCAGCCTAAAATAGAAATTCGCCCTCGCCCTAGGTCCGATATGCAGGGCCGAGTATACGCAGTTGCTAGTTCAGATGACTCTGTTGAGTCCGCTGCACGACTTGGAGCTCGAATGGTCATGTTCGCCGATCGTTCATGGAAAAGTCGAATGCCTTCGATTAATCGATGGCGGGAGCTTTTTAAGGAATTCCACGGAGTTGATGCTCCTCCTCCAATGACCGCAGATTTTTGCTATTGCCATCCGAACGAAGCAATAGCAAAGGAACGCGCAGAGCGGTACATGGGAACATACTTGGGTAGCGTTTTGGAGCACTACGAAGTGATGGGAGATCACTTCGCTAACACTGAGGGATATGACGCTTACGCTAAAGCGGCTGAGACTCTTAAGAAAGTCGGTACTAGCGGCTTCCTCGATGGGTTCATGCAAGCAACTGCCTACGGAACGCCTGAACAAATTTTGGAACAATTCGTTCAGCGCAAAACAATGATGGGAGATTTCGAGTTAGCTACATGTTTTCGATTCGGCGGAATTCCTCATTCAGAGGCTGAAGATAGCATGCGTTTGTTCGCTGCAGAAGTAATGCCAGAACTGCAAACTTGGTGAAGCTCGACCTTCTCATCATTAATGCCAATATCGTTACCGTCGACGATAATAGACCTCAAGCTTCTTCTATTGGAATTTACCGAGATCGTATTATTTTCGTTGGCAACGATCAAGACGCGAAACGGTATGACGCCAGAAAAGTAATTAATGCCGCCGGTAAGACAATTGTTCCAGGATTCAATGATGCCCATCAGCACATGTCTCATTTTGGCGACTCGCTTCGAAGAGTCAATTTATCGAGTCCCCCTATAGAGAGCATCCAAGATATTCTTGACGCTGTCGCCTCTCGTGCCGCAGAAGTCAACCCCGGCGACTGGATTATCGGCGCCGGTTACGACCAAAATAAACTTTATGAGAAGCGGCACCCACTTGCGACAGAATTAGATCGAGCGGCGCCTAACAATCCGGTAATGTTGCAGCACACCTCCGGTCATATGATGTCCATCAATACTGCACTTATCAAACTCGCTCGTGTTATCGACTGCGTCGTTCCATCGGGCGGAAAGGTTGTTCTTGATCATGGCGGTCGACCAACCGGTCTGATCTTAGAGCAGGCCCAAGATCTAATCTCTACGTTATATAAACCACATTCGATTACTGAGGTAGCTGAATCTCTCCGTCTCGCTAGTACTCAATATCTTTCCGAAGGCATTACCTCTTGTCAGGAGGCGGGAGTTGGTCTCGGGCTAGTTGGCCACACACCCGTGGAGCTTTCAGCATTTCAGAATGCTCTTGAGAATAATCATCTCGAAGTCCGAGTTAATGCCATGATTGCTCAAGAGTCTCTTCATTATGTTGAACACCATGCTTCCGATTTTGCAGACAAGACCCTGGACTTAGGGCTTCGCACAGGTTTCGGTGATGATTGGCTTCGGATTAGCAACACAAAAGTATTTGCTGATGGTTCACTCATTGGCCGTACATGCGCCATGTTCGAACCATTTGCAAATGATACGGACCCTGAAAACAATGGCTTCTTTCAGATGGATGTGTCAGAGCTTAGAGATGTCGTAATTGACTCTCATCGAGCAGGCTGGCAAGTTGGGGTGCACGCTATTGGGGACAGGGCGGTCTCTACTGTTCTTGATATATACGAAGAAGCTCTTGTGGCACATCCACGCGTGGATCATAGACATCGTATAGAACACGCCGGCGTAGTACGAGTCGAGGACGTTACTCGAATGGCTCGACTTGGAGTGATACCGGTGCCACAAGGACGTTTCATAAGTGAACTTGGCGATGGAATGATCGATGCGCTTGGTTCTGACCGAGTAGCAAATTGTTATCGTCAGAAATCATTTTTGGAAGCAGGAATTCCGTTACCTGGAAGTTCCGATCGGCCTGTTGTGAAAGGAGCACCTCTCCTTGGACTCCACGATTTAGTAAATCAAAAAACGTCCAGTGGAGCTCCCTTCAACCCTCACGAGGCTCTTAGCATTGAAGAGGCCCTTACCGCATATACCATCGGGTCTGCTTATGCTGCTTTTGATGAAACACGAAAAGGAAGTGTCAGCGAGGGAAAGCTGGCGGATTTAGTAGTGTTAGATCACGACCTTCGTGAGACCGCCAACGATTCCATTGCCGATATCCCCGTTAGAGCCACAATGGTTGGCGGCAAATTTCGCTACGACCCAACAGGTTTTTCAGAGTCATAGCTGGCACGTTAGCGGCAATAAATCTTGAAGTGATTCGAGATGCGTCTACCACGACATGAGCGTCGCCAGCTAACTTATCGTTATGGAACTAAGGCCTTTTCAAATTGCTATTGCCGAAGAGCAACTAGACGATCTAAAACATCGACTCAGGAATACTCGCTGGCCAGACAGTGAAGTGGTAGCAGATTGGACACAAGGGCTTCCGATCTCATATGCGCGCGAGCTGACTCAATATTGGGCAGAAGAATATGATTGGAGATCACGAGAAAGACTACTCAACCAGTTTCCACAGTTTAAAGCAGATGTCGGAGGACTTGAACTTCATTTCATACACGCTCAGTCAAAGCACGAAGATGCCATGCCGCTTATTTTGTCTCATGGTTGGCCAGGCTCAATTGTTGAATTTCAGAAAGTGATCGCTCCACTGGTAGACCCAACTGCACATGGGGGCAAAGCAGAAGATGCGTTCCACATCGTTTGCCCATCGCTGCCAGGTTATGGATTTAGTGAAAAACCCAAGACTACTGGTTGGAATGTTGAACGTATAGCCGATGCCTTCAACGAGCTTATGCTTGGGCTCGGCTACACGCGCTATGGCGCCCAGGGAGGTGACTGGGGGTCCGCTATAACCACTGCAATTGGTGGTCGCCACTCCGAAACGTGTTGCGCTATTCATCTCAATATGGTGATGAGGGGGAAACGCCCTAAGCACAGCGAGCCAACGGAGGAAGAACTAAAGGCACTTGAGGCAGCTGACTACTATCGAGATTGGGACTCCGGGTACTCAATCCAACAAGCCACGCGACCACAAACACTTGGCTACGGGCTAAGCGATTCTCCGGTTGGACAAATGGCTTGGATTGTTGAAAAATTTTGGGCATGGACTGATAACAATGGTTCCCCCGAAGACGCTATCTCACGCGATGAAATGCTTGACAACGTAATGCTCTATTGGTGCAACGCTACTGCTGCTTCTTCGGCACGGTTGTACTGGGAAAGCTTTAGATCTGGCCGGCCAGCGGTAGTCGAGATTCCCACCGGGATTGCAAAGTTCCCTGCTGAAATAATTCCGCCGATCCGAGCTTGGTCTGAGTCAATATATTCAAATATCCAGCAATGGACCGAGATGCCTTCTGGAGGTCATTTCGCAGCCTTTGAAGAACCAGAACTGTTCATTGCTGATCTGCGCTCATTTTTTGCAAAGGTTAGGTAGCGCAATGACAGATGGCCTGAACATGAACCGTCAACTTCTTGTCTCTACGCTCATAGATTATGCTGGTCGCAACCATGGGGCAACTGAGATTATCTCGACCGATTCTAGTGGTAATACGTTCCGTTCAAATTGGTCCCTAGTTGCAGAGCGATCACACCTTTTAGCATCTGCCCTGGCATCTGTGGGCGTCAAACAAGGTGATCGCGTAGGGACAATAGCCTGGAATGACTACCGTCATTTAGAGGCTTATTACGGGATTTGCGGCATGGGTGCTGTTCTACACACCATAAATCCTAGGCTTCATGATTCACAGATCGCGTACATTATTAATCATGCCGAAGACCAAGTGGTCTTAATCGATCCTGATTTTATTGAAGTCGCTGAACGGATAGCACACCTTGTGCCTTCGGTAAGGTTGTGGGTCATTCTCGGTGATGAGGCTCCGAAAAGTCCGGCAGCCGTCAAATACGTATCTTACGAAACTTGGATTAATGAGGAGCGAGAAACTTTAATCTGGCCTGAGTTAGATGAATGGGCAGCCGCGACCCTGTGCTACACCTCGGGAACAACTGGAAACCCCAAGGGAGTATCACAAAGCCACCGAGCTATTGTCCTTCAGTCCTGGGCTACCTGCACCGGAGATGGACATAACGTCAACTCGGGACAATCGATTCTCCTCGCTGTTCCTATGTTTCACGTAAATGGCTGGGCTATTCCTTTCGCCTCAGCAATGGCAGGAGCGAAACTCGTGCTTCCTGGAGCGAATCTTGATGCTGCAGCTTTGGTTGAACACATAAGATCAGAGAACGTCACTTTTTCTGCCGGTGTACCAACAATATGGCTTTCCGTTGTTCAGTACCTCGAGAGCACTGGCAAAGATGTTCCATCACTAAAGCAAATCGCTGTCGGAGGGTCAGCAGCGCCAAGTTCACTCATCGATGTCCTTGAAGACAAGTATGGTGTGTCTGTCTCGCACGTATGGGGCATGACAGAAATGACTCAAGGGTCTGCTGGTCGATTTACACATCGGGTGGAACGATTGGAACGAGACGAACAACGGAAACGCCAGTCCATGGCTGGTCGCGAGATATACGGAGTGGAACTTTCTCTTATCGACTCCGAAGGTCAGAAAGTTGAACGAGATGGTCAAACTCCGGGCGAGCTTCTAGCACGTGGCCCGTGGGTCGCTGGAAGCTATTTTCGACACGATGATGAATCCACACACCTAGAGTCCGACGACGGGTCCTGGCTTCGAACCGGCGATGTTGCCACCATAAATGATGAGGGCTACATAACCATTGTTGACAGGGCTAAAGATGTCATCAAAAGCGGGGGGGAATGGATTAGCTCTATTGACCTAGAAAATGCTGCAATCGCAGCACCTTCTGTGGCAGAGGCTGCCGTCATAGGATTGCCCCATGATCGATGGGGCGAGCGGCCATTGCTCCTTGTGGTCTTACATAATGAAAGTGAGCTCAGCCAGAAAGAAATTCTCGATGTTATGAAGCCGCAGGTACCTTCATGGTGGCTACCGAATGACATAGTTGCTATCGACCAGATACCTCATACTGGAACTGGAAAAATCGACAAAAAGGTCCTAAGAACCCAATTCGCTGACCATAGTTGGCCAGCCGCCACCTAACGAAAGCCTTTTAAACGGTCCTCAGTGTCTGAGAACCGATAGTCAGTTCTCCCCTCGAACTCAAGCCCTGCTTCCAATCCCAACCGCGAAGAAGCTGCATATAAGTCTTTGTATGCGACAAACGAGTCACTTGAATTCGCACTCATCTCTCCAATTAAATCATCGATTCTACTATCTAAATCCTCCAGCGCGACCGCTTCAGTGGCCAGTCCCCATTGAGCTGCCTCATCACCGCTGAACATCCGGGCGGTAAAAGAAAGCTCTCGTGCTTTAGCTAAGCCAACAAGTTCCGGCAGCCGCTGACTCAAGCCCCAGGTTGGGCGAAGTCCAAACTTGGCATGAGTGTCCCCCAGTTTCGCGTTGCTCGCTACTACAAGCAGGTCGCACGATATGGCTAGTTCGAGAGCACCCGTAAAACAAAAACCATTTACTCGTGCAATTGTTACTTTGGGCATCGATGAGAGCGTCGACGTAAGCCGTCTTGCCGGAAGGTCAAGAATGTCACCGACCTTCCCGTTTACTAGTTCACGCTCCCCTAATGCTTTTAGGTCAACACCGGCGCTGAACGATCTACCTTCGCCTGTAAGCACCACAAATCTAATGCTGTCATCTTCTGACGCTTCTGTTGCTGCTGCGTTCAGTTCTTCGAGCATAGTCGGGGTAATAGCGTTCAATGCCTCTGTCCTATTAAAGGAAATGGTGCAACGCTCTCCGTCTCTACTTACTTTAATTTCTGAATAGTTTGTCATCAATTGGCTTCGCTCTCTTTGTTTCCACATTTGTATTCGGTACGGACATTCACAAGAAGTCAAGAGCAAGCTACACCACATTTGTTGATTTACCGTCTAGGCTTAGAGACTGGTCGGCGCTTGTCTCCGACCCCGATTTAGAAATGCTTTAGATCGGAACAATTGTGGAATTAAACCGATCAAAGGAACCTCCATGGCCGGAAGCAGAACGACTTTTGAGAAACTTCAAAGAGATCGAGCAAAAAAAGCCAAGGCTGATATTAAGCGGTCTAAGCGTCTCGGCGTCGCAGCAGAAGGCGGTCCGCTAAGCTACGATGAAGAAAAACCTAATGTGGCGCCTGATGCAGCGCAGTTAGATGGAAATTTAGATAAGGAAATATCAGCAGATGATCTGCTGCGGCTCGTAGGCGAGCTTCAAGCGCAATTTGATGCTAAGGAGATCGATTTTGATGAATACGAAGATAGGAAAATTGAACTTCTAGCTCGCTTGCCGATGGATTAATTTAATTCTTAATGCGGTGAGCAGATACGACGTAGTCGCCGCCAGTGAAAGGGGCCCTCCCCCAAGTCGCCCAACGGCCTGCTAGTTCCAAGCCAGATTTTTTGGCTGCAGAATCGTAGTCGTCAAGCTGAAGAGTGGCTTTTGATATTTGAAACCCAGCGAGCAAGATCCCATTTTTTGTCAGGGACTTTACTAAGTTACTAATCGTCTGGTGCTCTGTACCAGGCTGCAAAAAAATCATTACATTCCCTGGCAGCGCTATCAAGTCAAAGCGCTCATCTGTCTCGAAAGAGACTAGATCTGCTAGCACCCAAGATATTTGAGGTGCCTTATCTCGGGCTGCCTCTAACATCGCTTGGTCTAGGTCTACTCCAACTACTTCAAATCCTCTTCTTGAAAGCTCTATTGCAACTCGTCCAGTGCCGCACCCAGCGTCACAAATCTTGTGTGGCCTGAACGAGTGGATTAGATCTGCCTCACCATGAACATTGTGCCCAGATGCTTCTAGCTTTTCCCAACGTTGGTCATAGGCACTAGCGCTTAGCGCTTCGCTTCGCTCGCTCCACCTAGTCAAAGCAAGTCGGAGAATTATGGCTCATCGGTCTTGCCAATTCGGCGAACGCTTTTCTGCAAAAGCTGTTGCACCTTCGATAGCATCTTCTGATCCAAAAACTTCTTCCATTGCAGGACGTTGGAATTCCCAAAATTGTTCTTCGGAGACACCGAGAACATCCTTTACTAGTTGCTTTGATGCTCGCACACCCTTTGGAGCATTTTTCGCAATCCGTTCTGCGAGAGCAACTGCTGCTTCCACAGCCTGACCTTTTGCAACGACTCGATTCACCATGCCGTGTTGGTGAGCGACCTCTGCAGTTATCGGGTCCGCCGTCAACGCTAGTTCCATGGCCAGGTTATAGGGAAGCTGCCGAGGCAGCCGAACCAATGCACCAGCACCAGCGAATAGCCCTACACCAACTTCAGGAATACCGAATTTCGCTCCCTCGGATGCCACGATCATGTCACAAGAAAGCGCTACCTCAAGTCCTCCCGCTAACGCGAATCCCTCGACTGCGGCGATGATGGGTTTAGCGCAACTCTTTTCGGCTATCCCGGCGAAGCCTCGATCACCAGCGTTTGGCATAGCATCTATGCCGCCGTCGACAAACTGCTTAAGATCCATTCCTGCACTAAATCCTCGTCCCGCCCCAGTCAGAACAGCTACTCGCACGTTCGGATTAGCGTCAAACGCATCTAAGGTACTGGCTAAAGCCTGAGCCAATGGGGTATTGAACGCATTCATATCATTGGGACGGTTAAGTGTGATTAGCAGCACATGGCCACGTTCTTCAGTCAGAACTAGCTCTTCGTTCATGTTTCTCCTATCGACCTACATTTTTTATAAAATTTTTAAAAGTTGATATGAACTTACCGCGTTAAGCCAAGCCACGGTGGGCTATTTTTCATAGAATTTTTGGTTTCAAATTAATCACGTCAGGTTCAACTCTGTCGAGATGTAGCATGAAGTTATTCGGGGGTTATGTGACTAAGATTCAGGAACTGCTAAATCAGATAGAAAGAGCTGATGCAGAAGAAGCTTCCCTATTGGTCCATCGGCTGATACAGGACGTGGATGTATCAGAGCTCGATGGTCATCAAGCCTTACGCACGGCAAGGGCGCTCTCAGTTCATGGCAGTCCTCAACAACTCCCCATCGCTGGCGAGCTCGCGATACGCGCCCACCGCGCTGACCTTTCAGGTGCAGGCGTGTTATTTGCTGAGTGTGCTGACAAGTTAGCGCTAATGAGCGGCCGGCCTCAGCGGTTTGGGACTGCAGCGATGGAACACCAAGGGGACATCGTGATGGGACCACTCGATGGACTAGCCGACGACGCTATGCGAGACGATTTCGGTTTGCCTCCTCTCAATATCATGCGCGATAACATTCATTCTCGAAACTTGGAACTCGCTCGCCAACGCTCCGCCGAAAACTACTCAGACTCTAAACACTCATTTTTTCGAGTTTGGACAGATCCGACTGAAGAAGAACTAATTGAACAACTCGATAAAAACCCTAGTGGTGTTTGGTCTAAGGGCAATATTCTCACTTTTGCAAGCCGGTCTCAAGCGGCTGGCTTAATGCCCGGACCAGTATTTGAAATCCCTATGTGGCGCGTTTCAAAAGAAGATGGTTCAGCTACTGATCTTTTTTGTGCTCAAATTTTTGTTGATCGACTTGATGAAGCAGTTTTCGGTTTTGGTTTCTGGGAGCTCGACGATAACGGGTTTCCAGTAGGAGGAGTTCGAGGTTCGGTCGATGAAAGGTTTCGTGGTGTAGACGCGCCGATAGAGGCCCCATCACATGAGGACGAGAATCTACTTGGAACTTTGTTAACAACGGAACTGAATAGCCAGGCGCTTCGCGAGAACCGGAAGATACAGGTATACCTCCCTCCGGGTCATGACCCATCTGTCTCGCTTCCTGTGATCTACTCAACTGATGGAAATATGATTGCACCGTACATAAGACGGCTTGACGCTGCAATTCATCAAGGTGTCATCGGCCCTTTGGTTGTTGTAGCTCCTCACTCGGCCCCTATGGATAGGTCGGGAAACCAACGTGCCCTCGAATATCTTCCTGGCTTTGATGACCAAAGGTTTGATCGTCATCAAAAGTTTTTTGTAGATGAGCTCTCACTTTGGGCGGAAGAAACCTTCGGAACTTCAGATCTTAGGAAAGACAAAGCAATATTTGGTTGCTCTGACGGCGCGGGGCATGCTTTAGCGACTTCTGCGTTGCATCAAGAACGCTTCGGACATTGCATCGCGTTTTCAAGTGGTATGCCTCCTGGGCAACAGATTAAATGGGTCGAGAAAGATGCGCCGTTTGTCCACCTTTGCGCAGGCACTCTTGAACCTGGTTTCCATCAAGCCACTGAAGCTTGGGCGGCTTGGTTGCATTTCAACAAATCTGACCATCATTGGACCGAGCGTGTCTGTGGCCATGACTTAATTCAATGGATTGAAGAATTACCATTGGCGATCAAAAGAGCTTGGAACTAGCCTCCATGGACGCCTAACTAAGCAGATACCGTTACGGCTTAGTTCTGATCGTTATCATTTCTCAGAATGTAGCGTTTCACTTTCCCTGTCGCTGTCTGGGGTAACTCTTCAACCACTTTTACCCATCTCGGATATTTGTATGAGGCGAGGCGGGACTTGACATGATTTTGCACTAGGGCCTCAATCTCATCGTCTGCCTGAGAATCAGCTAGCACTATAAATGCCTTAGGTTTGGTTAGCCCATCGGCATCTAACGCTCCAACAACTGCTACTTGCAGAATGTCTTCTAGTTCAAGCACACAGGCCTCAACTTCATTAGGAGATACCCAGATACCACCCACTTTAAGCATGTCATCGCTGCGACCTAGCGAGGTGTAGGAGCCATCTACATTTCGAACATAGCTATCGCCAGTTGCTAAAAATTTTCCCTGCAACGTTTCGCGTGTCTTTGCTGTCCGGTTCCAATAACCGACCATTACAGATTCTCCAGCCACATATAGAGCGCCCGGCTCACCATCGGGCACTTCAACACCATCCTGATCCCGTAACGAAATTTCGTATCCGTCAACTGGGTAGCCACTCGAGCCGGCGACAGAAGCACCTGGCAAGTTGGAAATAGCGATATGAGCTAGTTCTGTGGTACCTAACCCATCTAGAATTTCCACACCAAAACGTTCCTTAAATCGCCGGTATATTTCAGCAGGCAGAGATTCGCCCGCTGAAATAGCTACACGAACAGATTCAAAAGTATTATCAGGTATCTCCGAAGCTAGTAATTGCGCATAAGACGTTGGTACCCCAAAATAGATAGTGGGCTGGTATCGCAACAGATGGCGAGAAATATCTTCTGGAATAGGCCTTCCAGAGTTCAATATGGCCGTTGCGCCAGTTCCAGAGGGAAAATATCCAGCATTTCCTAGCCCATAAGCAAAAAAAAGTTTAGCGACTGAGTAAACAGTGTCACTGGAGTTCATCCCAAGCACAGAGACCGCATAATTATCAGTACAAAAACCTAGGTCGATGTGGCGATGTATCGCTCCCTTTGGAAATCCCGTAGTACCAGAGGTGTAGAGCCAAAAAGCATCATCTGTTTCGGCGGTAGGGTACGGGCTTGCGACCAAAGTTGCTGAATGCCCCTCGTCTCTATCGGTGTCAAGACACTTCCATTTCAAAAAAAATTGCTGTTCTGCTGCCAAACCAGCCGATTCGGAAAATTCAGCCGAATAGATTAAACCAACAGAACGCGAATCATCCAGCAAAAACCGATAGTCCGCCTCAGTCAACATGGTCGAAACCGGAACCGGAATAGCGCCAATCCACATGGCACCCCAGAACCAATAAAGAAACTGGCAACTGTCTACACAACAGATCATAACTCGCTGTTCAGGGAGCACACCTTTAGCTGAAAGCTCGGCAGCTGCTGATTTAACGCCGTTTAAAAGCTCTAACCGAGATACCTCTCTCCCATCACCAGCATGAATGATTGCAACTGCTGACGGTTCACTCTCCGATGGCTCAACGACAAAGCGGCTGACTGCATTAGCAAGCATTCTCTCCCCTTAACGACTAAATCATTTCATTGGACTATCGAGACCTACTAAGTATTACAAAAATATAGTAAACGCGTATTGCGTCACGTGACTTATTTGATGCAGAATGTTGCTGTGGGTAACTATTTATCGCGTCGACCTCTCCCACAGGAACTACTT
Source organism: Acidimicrobiaceae bacterium (assembly GCA_003452475.1). Lineage (GTDB taxonomy): Bacteria > Actinomycetota > Acidimicrobiia > Acidimicrobiales > Poriferisodalaceae > UBA9040. Next base: position 12,430 of record DMOB01000130.1, read on the forward strand.
ATCACTCTGCTAGGAAACCAACTTCTCCATCACTCCTCGTCTCGAGTAAGCTCCATCGGCTTAATACAAATCCTCAATCAACACGGATTTTCTGTCGCTTCCACTCGATCTGCTCTATTACGACTCGTAAAACGAGGGTTCCTGATCTCTCATCGAGCCGGAAGAGAAACACACTACTCGCTATCGACACGAGCTAAATCCTCGCTGATTGATGGCGAGCATCGAATTCGAACATTCGTTGATGTGGAAGATTCTCCAGAAAGCGAATGGACACTTCTGAGCTATTCCCTTCCCGTTGAGCATCGTTCATCTCGTGACCGGCTGAGAAGGCGTCTTACGTTTCTCGGGTACGGAAATCTTAGAGACGGGCAATGGATAGCACCAGGTGATAGATCCTTAGAAACCGACGCCGTTATCCGCGAGCTTGAACTTGAGCAACATGTCGAATTATTCCTAGGGCGGCCTGCAATTACCATGGACCCTAGCCGAATGATTGCTGAAGCTTGGGGGCCCCTTGACCAACTCGGTAATCTTTACATCACGTTTTCACAAAAATGGGATCCAGCGGGTGCTTTACGTAGGAGCAAGGATGACTTATTCATAAGAACACTTCTCATGCTCGAATGGCGACAGTTTCCCTTGGCAGACCCCGGGTTGGCTGATAAATATTTTATTTGGTCTCGCCACAGACGGGATGCTCAGCAACTATTTATAGAAACTTGGCGGGGCTTAGAGCTCACCGCAAATCAAATCTTCTCGGAAACATGCGTTGTTTCTGACTCATTCCAACCAATCGGAACGTGATGATTGATTTCCAACGCCGTCCGGATCAATATTCGCATTGGGTTTTGTCCGTTGATGACGTAATCGCGACGCTAACACTCGCTGTTGACCCACAAGCAGCAGCTATTGGAGAATACGAACTAAAACTTAACAGCTACGACATCGGTGTCGATATAGAGCTCGCGGATGCAATTCGGCGTATACGATTCGAATACCCCAACACTAAATGCGTTGTGATCGACAGCGCTCTCGATGGCATTTTTTGTGCTGGTGCCAATATCCAGATGTTAGCCGGCGCGGATCATGGACATAAAATAAATTTCTGTAAGTTCACGAATGAAACCCGTCTTGAAATTGAAGAGGCGTCCTTATATAGCGGAATACGATTTCTCGCAGCGGTACGAGGGGCTTGCACAGGAGGCGGCTACGAGCTAGCTCTTGCCTGTGATCACATTATTTTAATAGATGATAAAAATACAGCAGTTTCCCTCCCGGAAGTACCGCTACTCGGAGTACTTCCAGGCACCGGTGGACTAACTAGGCTCACCGATAAGCGCCACTTGAGGCGAGACATAGCTGACGTTTTCGCAACCAAAGCCGAAGGAACGCGCGGGCAAGAAGCATTGAAATCCGAATTAGTTGACGAGTTAGCTTCACCAACAGGTTTCGATATGGCTGTGAGGCACAGAGCGCTACAATTATCGAGCTCAACCACTCGGATAGGTGGCTCGCCCGCCGTGTTGCCTGAATTATCC
>DMOB01000288.1:0-5989 GCA_003452475.1 Acidimicrobiaceae bacterium
ATGGCCTTTTGGAAAATAGATGGGTTAGAGGTCACTCCGCGGATACCTCGATCAACCCAGCTTTGGAGTTCTCCGTTAGTGAGCCAGTCTCGTCTAAGGTTATCCAGCCATGGGCTTTGACCTTGCAGACTGAAGAGTTCCTGGAGCCGATTATCGTCTTGATTCTGCTTGGTCATGTTGCAACTCAGTATTTCTCTAGAGGAGTAAGGAACGCGCTACTGATTCGACGTTTGCCGCAGTGAAGCCGAACTGTTTCATTGCCACGTCACCAGGGGCACTGGAACCAAACCGATCTACGGTAACGGTGAGATCTGCGTATCTTTCCCACCCGAGTGAGATACCAGCTTCAACCCCGACGATTGGTACATCTTCGAGTAAGACTTCATAACGGTAGTCATCAGTTTGTTCTTCGAATAATTCCCAACAGGGCATCGATACGACCCTAGTAGGTACACCATCTTCAGCTAGAGCGGCAGCAGCCTCTACGCATAGTTGTACCTCGCTTCCGGTGCCGGCAAGGATTACAGCCGGCCTCGGAGCGTCTATTAGCGTGTATGCCCCCATCTCGACCTGATTGGCCCTGTTTGTGCCTTCGAGAATTGGTAGGTTCTGCCGAGACAGAATTAGACCAGTAGGTCCGGCACGTGTAGCTGCCACTGCCCATGCTTGAGATACTTCGTTAGCATCAGCTGGTCGTATCACTGCGAAGTCGGGTATCGCTCGTAGTGAGGCAATCTGCTCTACGGGTTGATGAGTGGGTCCATCTTCGCCGACTCCAATGGAGTCATGACTCCAGACGAAGGCGACTTTAGCCTTTGAAAGTGCTGCCATTCGAACCGAAGGACGCATGTAGTCGGCAAAAACGAGGAATGTGCCAACTACTGGAAATACGCCTCCGTGTAATGCCATTCCATTTGCAATTGAACCCATCGCGTGTTCGCGTACGCCGTAGTAAAGCTTTCGCCCGCCAGGATTTTCATTAGTTAATGGGCTGCCCACCATATCAGTACCAGTGTTGCCCGTAAGGTCTGCTGAGCCTGCAATTATTGAAGGGAAGTGAGGCTCGATAGCATCTAGAACTTGCTTATTTGCATTTCTGGTAGCGATTGAACTGCCGGGGTCGAATGAAGGCAAAACGCTTGCTAACGACTCCGGTACTCCGGTATTTAGAAGTTGGGAGACCCAAATTTTATCATGGGTAGTATTGGCAAGCCGAGATTCCCATTGTGCTCGAAGTGAGGAACCGCGGCTACCTGACGCGAGGTATGCGTTCATAACTTCTTCAGAAACTGAAAACGACTCCAATGGGTCTAGGCCCATCGCCGTTTTAGCGGCTGCTATTTCATCTGCGGACGTAATAGCGCCATGAGCAGCGGGTGTATCGACAGCGTTGGGAGCAGGGAACCCTATATGGCTTTGAACAACAATAATCGATGGTCTATTCGTTTCAGCTTTACACCTCTCCAGCGCCGAGGTTAAACCATCTATATCTTCAGACACATCACCCAACTCTTCGACGTGCCAGCCGTATGACTTAAATCGGGCGGCTGAGTCATCTGAAAAGGCGATACCGGTAGGGCCATCAATAGTAATTCGATTATCGTCATAAATTGCTATAAGGCGGTTCAGTCCTTGGTGTCCAGCGAGAGATGCAGCTTCGTGACTGATGCCCTCCATCAGGTCACCATCGCCGACAATCACGTAGGTGAAATGATCAACCAGCTCGGGTCCAAGCCTTGAGCGGAGGTTTCGCTCTGCGATAGCCATACCCACGGCATTAGCTAGTCCTTGCCCTAACGGGCCAGTGGTCACCTCAACTCCAGGAGTTATACCAGTCTCGGGGTGTCCCGGAGTTATCGAATTCCACTGACGAAATTGTTTTATGTCTTCAAGGGTCAGATCGTAACCAGTTAAGTGCAAGGCGGCATAAAGCAACATGGAAGCATGGCCTGCAGATAGAACCAAACGGTCTCGATCGAGCCAATGAGGATCCGAAGAATCATATTTGAGGATTTTTGTAAACAGCACGTGTGCAAGTGGAGCTAGAGCCATAGCAGTGCCCGAATGCCCACTGTTAGCGTTTTTGACAGCGTCTAGTGCAAGTGCCCTTATCGTGTTTACCTGACGGACCTCAAGATCTGTTTTCACATGGCCTCCCTTTCGGAGCTTAGCCCGACCGATGCTACTAGTTGGTGATCTCTTAATCGGAAAAAAAAGCTATGGACGCTGTAAATCCATGGAGAAATGAGCGTTGTCCAATCGGGCCAATCTCGCCAGCGCAAAACATGCCTGCCGAAGCTTCAGCGTTTACGAGGTCCGCAACGAGACGGGAATCATGATCGCTTTCCCCAAAAAGGTTAATTCCTCTTCCATTACAGGAGAAAACAAGAGCTCCATCTGATTGTCCAATAGGGTTAGTAAGCTCGAGTAGGTCATGCTTAGCAGTTTGCGCGTCGCGAACATGAAACTGAATGATTGCCCCGACCTCTATTTCGTCTCCAATAACTAGGTGTCCAGTCTCCTGATCGGCCCCGAGAACCGCTCTGATGAGAAAGTCACCTCGACCGAAATCTAGCTGATTTTCATTAATGACTCGGCCAATGTGCAGCCCTGTGTTAACGAGATTTTTCTCGGACTCACTCAACGAATTGAAAAGATGGCGCAGGCGAGTGAGAGCGGTTTGATTTCCTAAGGATTCGATTACGTTTGCTTTGGAGCCGGTTACCGTAAAAGGGTCACCAATTGGCCGACACCCTTGCGAAACAATAGGTTTTATGTTCGTCATCCCAGAAACGAGTAAACCGACAGCGCCACTTTCATGTATATCATCGTCAACAATTAAACAACTGTGACCTAAAGCGGGCCGTCCTGAAGTAAGACCTCCAATAATCTGCAAAGCTGGATGAGATGTTTCCCATAGCTCCAAAGCCTTGGTGATTGGGAAACTCAATGGGTCGGCGAGCAGAATCAGAGTGTGGGCTTCGGTGTACGGTAAGCCTTCGAGAAGTAGTTCACCGTCAGTAGAGCTAAGAGCGTGGGCACGAAAACTTGTTATGTCTCCAATACAGTTACCCGCCCAGAGACACATGGCCTGCCCATTTTCGATTTCACGCGATCCTGCAATTATGGAATCGTTGATTGTGCCTATTAAAGACTTTGGTTTCAAAAGTTTTTGGATCGTGCTAACTATGTTTGAGGCATCTGCTCTGAATTTCTCGGGTAAAAAAACTACAGCAACGTCGGGATCTATACCAACACGCTCAAGCATTTCCCCAATTATTTCTCCGATAGCAAACGCGGCATCAGAATGTTGAGAAAAAGCACTGTGGTACGGCATTAACCAGCGAATGGCTCTGTAACGGTGAGCGGTACAAAAGCTACAGGCCCCTTATCGATTCGACAGTGAGCCTCAATCTTTGACGGCTCTTTAAGATCGAGTTCGGCTTGCACTAAGTTGTAACCAAACTTTCCAGGCTCAACCGTAATCGGTTGGACGTTCCTGGCTACTTGTTCATCTGCGCAATGAAATGTGACTTCTAGAGCAGCCAAGCCAGAATGATCTGCTGGGCATTTGATCAACACCAGGAGGTGCGGCGTCAACTTAATAGGAAACGGACTGGGCGCTGCTATCGAGAAGTAGACGCCATTTAGGTCCAGGCGAGCTGAACCACCTTCGGCTTGGCGCATTTCAAAATTTTCAACGAATAATGCTGAGATAATCTCCACAAAGGCAGACTAGATCGGAAGTTGGGTTATGGCGAGCACCTGGCACACTTCAATAGCAGAAGGACGCAGATATGGAAGAACAACCGATGTTTCCCCTAGAGTCCGTGCTCTTTCCCGGTCAGACGCTTCCGCTACGCATTTTTGAAGATCGATACAAAGAGCTAGTCACAGATAGCTTGGCTGCATCTGGTGTGTTCGGAATAGCCTTAATCGAGAAAGGTCGCGAGGTGGGTGGCGGGGATGTACGAAGCAATATAGGTTGCTCCGCTGAAATCATTGGCCATCAACAACTTAAAGATGGAACCATATCCCTGACGGTTGCCGGGCGGCATCGTATAGAAATTGGGCAATGGCTGGCTGATGCGCCGTATCCGATAGCAACGGTAAGAACCTGGCCTGATGAGGTTCAGGAGATTGAGCGATCGAAAACTGAGAAGTTAGTTGATCATTTTCTATCATTTTTGCAACGAGCCGAAATGGTTGGATATACGATCCCTAAGCTATCTAGAGATGAAATCATGGTTGGTCTCAATGATACTGAGTTAAGCTTTCGGCTTTCCGCACTTATTCCCGTTGGACCATTCGATAAACAGATGTTACTTGCTGCGAATGGCCCGTCAGAACGATTAGATCTAGTCGGCGAACTGGTCACCGGTCTGGTTGAGTTACTAGCTGACGTTGAGGAGTGAAAAATTTGAGCTACACGTGGCCTGATCGGGGAGTAGGCCAATAGGCTTGACTTCTTCGGCGCTCCGGTAAGCTTTCGCTAGAGGGACTTTATGTCAAAGAGCAAAAATGGTATTAAGGCCGACTTGGAGGCACTACGAATCACTCTCGTGTCGTATGCCAAGCAAGAAACCTTAGAACCCCTGAAAGGCTTGGGTCGCTACTTTCTATACGGTTTAACCGGGATCTGTTTGAGTACGATCGGTGTGGGATTTCTGCTGATGGCATTGCTAAGGGGGCTTCAACAGCAGACCTCTGTGTTCGGAGGTCGAATGAGCTTTGCACCGTATCTAGTCACAGCACTGGCTTCGGCAGCAGTTCTTCTGATTTGGCTCAAGGTGATGTCTCGAGAAAAGAAGCGGAGTTAAAGTGAGTCAACTAACGGGTGCTCGTGCCGGTCAAGAGAAGGTAATTACCGCCGCTGATATTGAGCACCAAATTGGCGGGATTACTGGAGAGACCTCAGACAATGCGCGCCAAGTGAGTCAACCTGCCCTAGTGGCGGGGACCGCTATCCTAGTTGGCTTTGTTATTTGCGTCTTCGTGATTGGTAAACGTTTGGGCAAAAAACAGAGGACAATAGTGGAAGTAGTGCGAATTTGAGTGCGCTCGTTGGTCAGTTATTCACATTTCTTGGACGGAAGGTCTGGGGCCTTGTGCGCGATAAAGGAATTTCCGGCAGCGGATATTGGATCGCTATCGGTATCACTCTGGCCGGAGTTAGAACCATTATAAGATTAGGGCGCCGACAACGGCAGGTGGTTTATAGATCCGAGCTTGAACCTGATGAGAGTCTAAGCATTTCGCACTTACCACGCTTGAACTCGCGTGATTCAGGTTCTAAGTCGGGGAGCTGACCAATCTAAATGAGTAATCATAAACTGAATCCCAATAAGGAGATCTTACAAGAGGGTGATCAGGTTGTAATGATTGATAGTCGACAACGGCGTTATTTGATCAACTTGACGCTAGGCAAAGAGTTCCACACTCATGCTGGTGTAGTTGCTCACAATGACATAATTGGTAAGCCTGAAGGCACCGAATTTCGGACTGGTTCGAATGCTAAGTTATTGGCCTTGAGGCCTACTTTGTCTGACCATGTCCTCAAAATGCCTCGTGGAGCGCAGGTCATTTATCCGAAGGACCTTGGCGCGATTCTAATGCTTGCTGATATTTATCCTGGCGTTAAGGTATTTGAGTCCGGTTTAGGTTCTGGGGCCCTATCAACGACCTTGTTACGCGCCGGAGCTGAAATTTGCGGGTACGAAATTCGAGAGGATTTTGCAAATAACGCCAAAGAAAATGTCGAGAAGTTTCTTGGAGCTGATGCACTAAAAAATTATGATGTGCATCTTCGCGACGCATACAAATCCATAGAACACACGGGATTCGATAGAGCTATTCTGGATATCCCCGAACCCTGGCAAGTGGTGCCGCACTTGCTGGACTCCCTGCGAAAAGGCGGGATTCTTGTGGCCTACAACCCTTCAATAATGCAAGTTTCTAAGCTGCGTGATGTTTTGGCCAGTGGTCCCTC
>DMOB01000193.1:0-3823 GCA_003452475.1 Acidimicrobiaceae bacterium
CGCAGCGGTCAACGATCTATCCGATCGTAATCACGGACTGCGCCTGGTAATCGAATGTAAGTCGGGAGTTGGGCCCCATAAACTATTGAACACCTTGTATCGCTTAACCCCGATGGAAGAAAGTTTCGGAATTAATAATGTCGCTTTAGTATCGGGAGTCCCTTCGACTCTAGGGCTGCGTTCACTGTGCCAGCACTTCATTGACCATCGGCTCGAGGTAATAACGAAGCGAACCGAATACAGACTTAGAAGAGCGCAAGAACGCGAGCATATTGTCGTTGGATTGCTAATCGCTTTAGACAACATAGACAAAGTAATCCGAATAATAAGAAGCGCTGCGGATGTGCCGACTGCGCGTTCGGAGCTCATCCAGGAACTAAAACTATCCGAGATTCAAGCAAACCACATACTAGATATGCAGTTGCGGCGGCTAACCGCTTTAGAAGTTGACAAGCTACGTATTGAGCTCGCAGAACTTCAGGAGTCCATTAAGGCTTACCTACTCGTGCTTAATTCTGAGCACCGTCGCCGAAAAATTGTTAGCGAAGAACTTGACTTCATTGCCGGGGAATTTGGAGAAACGCGCAGAACCAAGATCGTTAGAATTGAAGACATCGTCTCAATTGACGATGAAGTCGTTCAGACTGAGCTGATTACTCAAGACATTGCAAAGCAAGAGATTACGTTAGTGACCTTGTCATCCTCAGGTCTGATAGGCCGTTTCTCTCCAGATGACTCATTCACAGCTAAGCCAGGTCGCCATGATGTTCTGACAGCCTCTTTAGAAGTCTCGACGGTGGAGCCGATCCTTGCTGTAACCAACAAAGGTAGACTACTTAGCGTTCGCGCTAGTGAAATTCCGGAGATGTTCCGCGGAAGTCGCGGAGCATCCTGTGCCGAAATGTTTTCATTGAGTCGCGGCGAAGCAGTCGTCGGATTATCCACGATTGGAAATAGCGAAACAGTTCTAGTGACGCGACAGGGCGTGGTGAAACGAGTTAGTGCTGCCGACTTGTTACGCACGCGCAGCGGGAATTCCATAATAAATTTAAGGCAAAATGACAACGTTGTATCTGCGTTTGAAGCCGAAGAAAGTGCAGAACTGGCACTTGCCGCTTCAGATGGGCAGGTACTACGAACTGCCGTAGCTGGAGTGCCAATTCAGGGCCCAGGAGCATCGGGCGTTTCAGGAATGAAGCTTAAAACCGGTTGCTTTGTTCTATCAGCAGGGAAAGTGGAATTTTCGACAGTCGTAGTTGTCGTGACAGATGAAGGCACATGTAAAGTAACCGACATATCTGAAGTGCCCGCCAAAGGTCGAGCGACTGGTGGTGTTCGTGTAGTTAAATTCAAGAACTTCGAGACCGTAATTAGCTACGCATGGCTCGGCCGAAATCAGCAACTAGCCGGAATCATGGCCGACTCAGTCGACCCCAAGAAATCTGACTCAACACCGGTGCCAATTAGCTTTACAAGTACTCGAAGAGATGGCCCCGCTGTAGATCTTGGATTCAGGCTGCAGCGTGTAGGGGAGTATCGCTTCAAATGAATCAACAAAACATGACTAAGCAGTTGCAAGACAAATCGCCAAATAATTACGATGCTGACTCCATCGAAGTGCTAGAGGGTTTGGACGCAGTTCGAAAACGCCCGGGGATGTACATCGGTGGGACCGGTAGCCAAGGTTTAACTCACCTGCTGTGGGAAATAATTGACAATGGTGTCGACGAAGCGGCTGCCGGTTTTGCAAGCACTATAGATGTAAGTTTTCATGCCGATGGCTCATACGAGGTGTCCGACAATGGTCGTGGAATCCCAGTTGACAAAAAGTATGGCGAGGTAACGGCCCTCGAGGTTGTTTTCACTGAACTTCACGCAGGCGGTAAGTTCGGCACTGGCGCTTATGGTGCGTCAGGTGGGCTTCATGGAGTTGGTGCGTCTGTTGTCAACGCTCTTTCCACTCGAGTCGATGTTGACGTGAACCGGAACGGTAAGACCTACCACCTTTCGTTTCGAGACCGTGTCGCTGGACAAGTTGGTGCTAATGGCCGGTTCAAGGCCGGTCACGTGCTCAAGCAGACGGGCAAAGTTCCGACTCGTAAGACAGGAAGCACGGTGCGTTTTTGGCCAGATATTCAAGTTTTCGATATTGATGCTGTTATTGACTATTCTGAAGTTCGGGAACGACTTGGGCAAGTATGTTTCCTGGTTCCTGGCTTAAAGATACGGTTGACAGATCGCCGAAAAGGCTTACAAAAACCTCAAGAAGAGTTTGTTTCCAAGAGCGGTCTTGGAGACTTTGTCGATTTCTTAAGTGCTGAGGCAGGAGCCGTTACTTCGATAATTAAACTTCAAGGTTCCGCAGAATTTATTGAAAAAGTTCCGGTTGACGGCGACCTGACCGAAGTAACGCGTAAATGTGAAGTAGATGTGGCAATGCGTTGGGTTAGTACTTACGAAACGAAAATCGTTACCTTTGTTAATACGATCCCAACGCCAGACGGGGGTACCCACCTCGCAGGTTTTGAGCGAAGTCTTACTAGCTCAGTCAACCTGGCTTTGGGTAAAAATGAGCTACGTAAGCTGCGGAAGTTGAAAGATGATGGAAAAGCAACTAAAGAAGATTGTCAAGAGGGGCTGGTAGCGGTTATTCGTGTTACTTTTCCTGAACCGCAATTTAGAGGCCAAACCAAACGCGAATTAGGGACTCCAGATATCCAAAAAATTGTTAGTACCGTTGTGCGCGAGACCCTGGGTGCTTGGTTTGAAGGCGACCTTCAGGGATCTAAAAAAGTACATGTCAAAGCAATTCTTGACAAAGTAGCTGATGCAGTCATTAACCGTGTTAGCACCCGTCAAGCTCTGGATAACCGCCGAAAGGCGGCACAAATTGGCAACAACGGTTTACCCGATAAACTTTCTGACTGTCGAATGCATCCGGAAGGGGAGTTGCTTATCGTTGAAGGCGATTCAGCAGCGGGTCCTGCGAAACGAGCAAGAGATAGCGCCTGGCAGGCGGTTCTTCCATTACGTGGCAAGGTTGTCAATGCCGGTAAAAGTACAAAAAAGGCCGTTCTCGATAACGCCGAAGCTACTGCTCTCTTTACCGCAGTTGGCGCAGGCTCAGGCGCAGAATTCGATCTAAGTTCGGCCCGCTATGAACGAGTGATTCTTCTGGCAGATGCAGATGTTGATGGTAGCCACATCAGATGTTTAGTCCTGACGTTGATCTATCATTATATGTTCGATCTCCTTGCAGCTGGGCGTGTTTATGCTGCTCAGCCTCCGACCCACGCGTTGACAATAGGGCAATCAAAGGAGTTTCTCTACTCGGAACTAGAACTGGCGAAGAAAGTGTCAGAACTAGATGCCAAGGGTCGAAAATATCGCGTTACGCGCTTTAAAGGCCTAGGGGAAATGGACGATGACGAGCTATTGGAAACTACCTTAAACCCCGAGACACGGCTTTTAAGGAAAATCACATTTGATGATGCAAAGGTTGCAGCTAAAGCCTTCCAGGTGATGATGGGGGCCTCAGTAGAGCCTCGCCGGGATTTCATTGTGAAACACAGTGAAGCTTATGGACATGCATTAGATGTGTAGCTGCCACTCAAGCAAGAGATACTCAGTCTCTGATATCCAGATTAAAGAACTCGTTGAAGTTACTCGCGTAGTCATTTTTAGATGAGACCGACGCCCCGAGCTCAACCCACTCTTCATCAGTCATCATTGCTCTGCCTTGCGCTACTTCAGTGCCACCCCAGCCACAGACATGGCGTAATTTGTACTCAGGACTGGATAGCGCCTTCGCAATAGTTTCGGC
>DMOB01000231.1:0-5012 GCA_003452475.1 Acidimicrobiaceae bacterium
GACGATGATCAAGCGGTTCCATTATGGAATGCCGTTATAGAATTAGCTGGTTTCCCTGGGTTTGCTGAAATGAAACGATCCTTAAGAGAGGTCCCTCAAATCAACGTCCTCGGATCCTTAGCAAGCGAACCTGCCATGGAGGATTGGGAAACCGGCGCACGAAAAGCTCACAAACCCGCTTAAAGGAACAGAGGGCTAACTACTCGATTCTTATTTCGGATTTCAACCTGCTGTTGGTGATACGCGAGAGAATTTATAGGAATAGTCTATAAACATGACAGATAACCTGGGAACACTTTATGGACTTGGAGCCAGAAATCTACAAGACGCCTTTGACACACGGCGTCTTGCGAATCGTCTTATGGAGGTCACTGTCAAAGATCATCTGTCTGAGCAAGTAATGAATTACATTGGAGAAGCAACCTACTTTTATTTGGCGACGGTAGATGCAGACGGCTTCCCAGATGTGTCATACAAGGGCGGCGTAAAAGGCTTCGTTTCAGTTACAGATAACCAAACTCTTCGAATTCCGTCTTACGACGGTAACGGCATGTTTCGATCACTAGGAAACGTTGCTGACACCGGACGGGTAGCTCTGCTATTTATTCGACAAAACGAACGAGCAAACCGTATGCGAATCCACGGCACAGCGAAAGTAGTTCTTGACCCAAGTGTAGTTTCACAATTCGAGGGCGCAGAAGCTGTTCTAGAAGTGTCCGTCACCCGGGTCTTCCCGAACTGCCCGCGATATGTTCACAACCTTTCTTCCGGCGAACTATCAGAGTTTGCTCCGGCGCCCGGTCACATACCGCCTGAAGCTGAGTGGAAAAGCATGAAAGACTTTACTGATGTGCTACCAAAAAATAATTAAATGAAGGTACTTACGACTCTGCCACAAGCGAACCTAAAGGACATCGCTTCGTCAGTGAAACGAATTGAAGAAAACGGTTATGACGGAGTAGTCACTCTTGAAAACCGGCATGACCCGTTTCTGCCTCTTGGAATCGCAGCGGTCAACACCAGACGTTTACATCTTGCCACTGGAGTCGCTATCGCCTTCCCACGAAGCCCAATGGTTATGGCTAATACGGCTTGGGACCTTCAACACGCGAGTAACGGGCGGTTCGAATTAGGCATCGGGACACAAGTAAAGGGTCACAACGAACGACGTTTCAGCGTTCCGTGGACAGCACCGGTACCGCGACTCCGAGAATACATCTTGTCGCTCCAAGCGATATGGGAATCTTGGATGAATGGGACGAAACTTCATTTCCAAGGTGACCATTACTCATTTACCTTGATGACACCAAATTTCACTCCGGAAGTAAACGAAAATATTTTGCCTCCTAAAATTTCGATTGCAGCAGTTGGGCCAGCAATGCTTCGCCTGGCTGGTGCAACCTGTGCCGGAGTTCGGCTCCATCCTTTTTGCACACCGAAATATTTGCGAAGTGCCGTCTTGCCCGAAATAATGACCGGCTTAGACAAAAGCCAGAGGCAACGTTCAGACTTTGAAATTACTGGCGGGGGGTTCATCTGTACTGGTAGAACCGATGAAGACGTTAAAAAAATGTTTGAGTGGGTTCGCTATCGCATCGGGTTCTACGGCAGCACTAGGGCGTATTGGCCCGTATTAGAAGCACATGACCTTCTCGATCTTGGCATGGAGCTTAACCGCCTATCGAAAATAGGTTCGTGGGAGAGCCTGGCAGGTTGTATTTCTGACGAAGTCGTTCATTTATTTTCAGCTGTCGGGAGACACGATCAAATAGCTGACTCTATTGCAGAAAAATTCGGAGGTGTTTCGGACGCTCTGAATGCCAGCGTCTCAGCCGAGATACCAGCTGATTTGCCCCCCGAAGTGATCCGGGACATTCAGTCTATTCCGACAAGTTACATGGAAGATTCAAAGTCTTAATTTCTTACAAGGCTGCATAGGTTGCCGCTGCAATATTCAAGGCTCGGCTATCTCCGAGCAGCTCATCAGCCATGTTGTTCATCACGTAGGCAATTGACAAACGCTGATCTAAATCGATAATTCCCATTGAGCCACCCCACCCAAACCAATATAAAGTTCGTCGGCTTGGAGTTATTGGTGCGTGCTCGTGATTAATACCAAACCCCATTCCATAGGGCACATTCATTCCAAGCACCTTGTCAGGAACAAACGTCTGACGAGCCAACGCTAATTCAATTGCTTCTTGGCTCATCAACTTAACTCCGTCGACTGAACCTCCACATGCAAGCATCGAATGCACCCGGGCCACAGACCGAGCGTTGCCTATTCCTCCAGCCGCAGGAATCTCAGCGGCTCGCCACTCCTGGGTTAGAGGTTCGCTTCCATCAAGAATGCAACTATCGAAGGTTCGGCCTGCAATTGAATCGCTAGCAACACCCATGGAACCACTTAGCGTTGATCCCGGCTGCTTTAGCTCTGCCACGCGATGACCTTCCGAGGCACTAAGACCTATATGGAAGTCCGCTCCTAAGGGTTGCGCAATTTCTTCTTTAAAGAAAGTTCCTAAACTTCGCCCATCAACTCTTCGAAGCACTTCAGCTTGCATAGTTCCTTGTGTAATAGCGTGGTACCCCGGTCCTGTTCCAGGCTCCCACCAAGGCTTCATTCCAGCTAACAGGTCGGCCACCAACGCATGATCATAAAGTTCAGATGCAGTAACAGGTCTCGGGAAACCTGAGCAGCCCGTCTGGTGACTCATAACGTGAGATAATAGAATATCACTTTTCCCATTAGCTGCGAACTCGGGCCAATAGGTAGCTACTGGCTCATCAAAATTCACAAGGCCTCTGTCAAAGAGCATAAGCATGCAGCTGCTCGCCATTGTTTTGGTGGTCGAATACACGTTGCAAATCGTGTCTTTTTCCCACGGATCTCCAGCAGTGTTCATATCACCGGCCCAAAGGTCTACAACAAACTCACCATCCAGCGTTACCGCCGCAGAAGCACCTAACTCAGTACCGCCAGCAAAATTTGCTTCAAAGGCTTCGCGCACTAACTCGAACCGGGGGTGACATGACCCATTAACTTCCATGAATAACTCCACACGTAAACTGATCTAGATATATGCAACATAATGCTCACAACTATCTCGATGTCGCTAAATTCCCTATTAGGAAATGGGAAGGACCAGAATGGGACCGCTAGAAGGACTCAAGATAATAGAGCTGTGGTGTATCGGGCCGGGGCCATTTGCGGGAATGTTACTTTCAGACATGGGTGCTGAAATAATCAGAGTGGATCGGCCGAATGAGCCAGATTATGGTTATCCGGATCCAAAGTACCGGACCCTATGGCGCAATAGAAAGGCTGTAGCGATTGACTTAGAAACCCCTGAAGGTGTTAACACTTTTAAACGACTCATTTCACAAGCAGATGGCTTCATAGAAGGGAACCGTCCAGGGGTTTGCGAAAAAATGGGCATTGGCCCCGACGATTTACTCGCTGTCAATCCTCAACTTGCGTATGGCAGAATGACGGGCTTTGGGCAAACCGGGCCATTAGCTGACCAAGCTGGATTTGATTTATCTTTTATCTCGCTTACAGGTGTAGCACACGCTGTCGGAACTGAAGAGGAGCCGGTTCCACCATTGATTCTCGGTGGCGATTTCGGAGGCGGTGGGACATACCTAGCGTTGGGAATGCTGGCGGCTATCTTGTCGGCCCAAAAGACAGGTGTCGGACAAGTAGTTGACGCTGCAATGGTAGATGGATCTGCCAGCCTCATGAGTTACATGTACGGAGGTCTCCAGTCTGGAGTTTGGAAAGATAAACGCGCTGCCAATAACGTTGACGGCGGTCATTGGTTGTACCGAATGTACCGCTGCGCAGATGACGAATTTATTTCTGTGGCGTGTCTAAGCCCGAAACTTTACAAAAACCTTGAAAGAGGATTTTTACTAGATCCAAAGATCTTCTCTTTCAAAGCAGGCAGAGATAATTGGAAAACGCTCGCCAGCAAACTTCAAGATATTATTCTGAAACGAAGCAGAGATGAATGGGTAGAACACTTTAAAGATCTTGATGCTTGCGTTCAACCTGTCCTTAACATGAACGAAGCTCCGAACAACGAGCACCTTAAAGCGCGAAAGACTTTCCTGACCCACGGAAATGTCGTTCAACCTGCACCTGCGCCACGTTTCAGCCAGACTCATAGCGAGATAATCAATCAACCACCTGAGAACGGGCAAGACACCGTTGAGGTTCTTACAGACTGGGGTTTTGATGAAAGCGAAATTTCACGCCTCCATAGAGAAAAAATTATAGGTAACCACTAGTTAGCTTGGCACCTAGGCCCATACTGCCTTAAGTCACTCATTAGTTCACACCACGACTCTTGCGATAAACATGGCAAAACTAGCTAAACCAATCCATGCCACTACTCCAAGAAGAAGTGGCCGGCCACCCATGGCAAACATTGATTTAAGTCGAACTGATGATCCAACTGCGAACATCGCCGTAGTAAATAGCCAACTTCGCAATGAGTCAATAACCTCAATCAGAGTCGTTGGCAATAAATTCGTAGACCGTAAAACCACCGCTGCTAGAAACAAGGCCACAAATACCGGCACTATCGGCGGACGATTAGTTATCTCAGACTTAATACTGCCTCGCTGATACAACGAAATTGCGAGAACTAATGGAGCAAGCAACACGACCCGAGCCAACTTGACCACTACAGCTACTTCGAGAGCCGAATCTCCGTTTGATGATGAGGTCGCCACGACTTGAGCCACATCATGCACGGCAGCTCCAGTCCACCACCCAAACTGCTCTGCACTCAGCCTTAGAATTGGGTCGCCGATAATTGGATAGACAAGCATAGACAATGAGCCGAATAAGGTCACTAACCCGATCGCATACGCCACCTCTTCTTCATCAGCTGAAGTCAAAGGCCGAACTGCAGCGATGGCAGACACACCACAAATCGAGTAGCCAGTGGCCACAAGTAGGGAAAGACTGCCTGAAAGCTTCATAGCACGGCCCAGCAATGTAA
>DMOB01000065.1:0-6915 GCA_003452475.1 Acidimicrobiaceae bacterium
TCGATATCGATACCAGCTCTCAGGCTTGAAATCTCCAAATTAGACCACATGGTCTCTTTTGTCATCCACACACCAAATGGGCTATTTGACTTAATTTCTTCTGCCACAGCTAGGCAACGAGGCAACAAGTCATCAGTCGAAGTGATCTTGCTGACCAGGCCCAATCGATCGGCTTCTTCGGCATCGAACACGCGACCGGTCAACATTAATTCCCACGCTCGTGAAGCACCAATTAGTCTCGGCAAAAGCCAACTAACGCCAATATCACAACCCGATATCCCTAGTCGAACAAATGCCGTTCCGAATTTAGCTTCTGCGCTGCAATAACGAATATCACTAGCACAGGCGATCGCAAAACCGCCGCCTGCGGCTGCTCCATTAACTGCAGCTATTATCGGTTGTCGAACATCACGCATGTGGTGAACTAATTCAGCAATGTATTGCTGAATAGCCATTCCTCTTTGCTGTTGCCCAAAGTTTTCTGTTCCAGGAATAGTTCCGAACCCGTTGAGGTCTAAACCAGCGCAAAACCCGCGACCAGCACCGGTAATGATTACTGCTCTCGTCTCATGATCTGAATCAACTAGTTCTAACGCTTTATGGATATCGTTAACAAGGTCATATGTGAGAGCATTAAGACGTTCCGGCCGATTAAGAAGAATTCTCGCAACTCCTTCAACCGGCTGGTCAACGAGCACGTTTTCGTATTCAGCATTCATTTCGCTTCTCCTTATTCATCGCTGGCTTAATTTTTGGCTCTCGTCAAAGAATAAATCTTTATCGCTAAAAAATGGTTGTAACTTCTATTCGACTTGGACCCAGCACTAAAGCGCTTTCTAATGCTGCGGTTCCTAAAGTTAGGAGCTCAGTTGCGTCCATGGAATGTGAGGGATAGCAGGCAACTCCAGCCGAAAGACTGACGACGTCGCGTGCTGGAGCGTCTAAAGCAGCGCGACGAATGCGATCAGCAGCCCACACCGCACCGCTTTCGGAGGTTTCGTCTAAGATTGCTCCGATCACACCCGGCCCAATGTGACAGACGGTGTCTGAGTCGCGCAACGTTGCAACAACAAGTCGAGAGGAAACCCTCATTGCCTGTTCTTGCAGGTAGAGAGCAAATGAAGTGAACCGATCGATCTTAAATAACACGATAGACAAGGGTTTCAATGTCCTTCTTGCTAATGCGACCTTACGTTCCAGAAGCACTTCAAAGATACGCTCATCGGGCAACCCGGTGATATTCTCCCTAATAGAGCCAACTTTGACATTCGAACCGCGCATTACTGAGATTCCACTCCTTCTAGAAGGGCTTATTAGCCGTAAAAACAATCGCTCTTAGACAGAGTGCCAGAGAGAATGCAAAACGACAAGATGGGGTTCCGCTTACGCATCTCTTGTTGGCACGCTAAAGTTTGAAAATGCGTATTACTCGGTATCAAAGTTCCACAGGACCTCGTTTAGCAGCGGTCAGAGGTGACCAACTCGTTGATCTGGAAACAAACCACACTGATCTGCCAAATTTACTCGCTGAACACAACGGTCACTTAGCCGAGATACCTACTTCCCAGGTAAGCGCACTCAGCGATACAAAATTTCTACCTTTGGTCGGATCACCTCCTGCGATATTAGCTGTCGGTCTGAATTATCGGGCCCATGCTGAAGAAGGCGGCCGTGAAGTCCCAACTACGCCGGTTGTATTCACTAAGCATCACAACTGTGTTCTAGCTCACCAAGATTCCATTCATATACCGAACGTTGCCCCGGACCGTGTTGATTACGAGGGCGAACTGGCCATTGTCATTGGGCGCCGCTGTCGCCATGTCCCAGTTAGCAGAGCGAAGGAAGTCATTGCAGGGTTTACAATCATGAATGACGTGAGTGTTCGCGACTGGCAAAAAGCAAGCCCTACTATGCTTATGGGAAAATCATGGGACACGCATGGCCCTATAGGTCCTTGGCTTGTCAGCTCAGATGAACTTGACCCACATGCCCTGCGCTTGACCACTCGAGTAAATGGTGAGATACGTCAGGATTCGAATACCAATGATCTTATCTTTAATTGTTACGAAATCATTTCGCACCTCTCGACTGCGTTCACGTTAGAACCAGGAACTGTGATCGCAACAGGAACGCCTGCCGGCGTAGGTCTCTATTATGACCCTCCACGGATGTTGACGCCAGGTGACGAAGTGTCTATCACCATCGAAGGCATAGGGACTCTTATCAATACATGTGTACAAGAGCCAAACACGCAGCTCTTCTAGAAACCGCAATATCGCCAATGCACCGCTTATCTATAAGAGGGATTCTGGTATTGACACAACCTTAGCCCTCAGGTACTCACCAAGAGCCTTGGCCTGGGGATCCTGACGTGTAGACGCCGCAACGCCTTCCTCTAAGAGCCCATGGAATATGAAGTTTAAGCTCAATATATTTGGCAGTTTATATCTATCAATACGCCTGCCTCGGGCTTCAGGCATCAGTTCTTGAAGCTTTTCAACCGACAAAAATGCCTCTAACCAGGCGTATGCTTGCGGAGATCTTGCAAAGATTCCCAGGTTGGCATTCGGGCCCTTGTCGCCAGACCTGGCACCGAAGACAACACCAAGTGGTCTTTCTTTAGTCGGTCCTCCAGGGACTTCTGGGATGGGGACTTCAGGTGTCTTAACGGTAACAGGTGACATAACACCAGTGCTTTCAACAACTGTGTGTGTGCCGTTTACCACCACGTCCATTGGAACCAATTGAGAGTCAATCAACGCTGGCCAATACACCCCAAATGGCTGTCCAGGTCCTGGGCCGCCTGCAGTTCCGAACATACCAGGAATCGAACAAAGACCAATTTCAGTGCCTGCGTTGGAGAACGCTCGCCCAACTTTCATTTCGTCTGGATCCTTGACGATAATCTTATATACAGCTACGGCTTCCTCGTTGGTAGCAGGATTAGCTTTATTCGTGGGCAAGAATTTGCGCACTACGGACTCATAGTCTTCGGGTTCATATGGGCAACTATTCCAAAATTGTCGTTCTACTAACTCCGCCTTTTGTTCTACGTCTAGCCCAGTCAGACCAATTGATATCTGATTTCGGTAACCACCCTGATAGTTCATTGCCACTTTAAGTTCGGCTGGCGCGGCTTCGCCTTTCGTTTGACTAATCAGTACTCGGTTTGCTTCAAGTTGTTCCAACTTGATGGTGTCAAACCGACTCACCACATCAGGGTTTAAGTATCTTTCGCTCTGGATTTCATATAACAGTTGAGACGTAATGGTCCCTACCGACACTTCCCCACCTGTGTCATCATGTTTTCCGATTACGGTGCTTCCGTCCGCGTGTATTTCAGCCCAAGGGAACCCAGGATAAGTTAGATCTTCAACCTCTGTAAAAAATGAATAATTACCACCGGTCGCTTGTGCTCCGCACTCGATCACATGACCTGCGACAATTGCCCCAGCCAATTGATCCCAATCATCGCGTTTCCATTGGTGATGCCACGCTGCCGGGCCTGCAACGACTGCCGCGTCCGTAGCTCTACCTGTTACGACAATATCGGCGCCTTGATTCAATGCTTCGACTATTCCCCAGCACCCAATGTATGCGTTAGCAGTTACTATTCGATCAGCTAGCTTTTCGAGAGGTTCACCAGTATCTAAGTGGTTAAATTGATTACCCAAACCTATAAGCTCAGTAAGTCTCTTCGATAAATCATCACCACCAACATAAGCAACTTTAGGAGCAAGACCCAGTCGGTCTGCAACCTGTTGAACAGCGTCTGCGCATCCTTCAGGATTCAAACCACCAGCGTTTGTTACTACTTTGATGCCTTTGTCCAAACATTGTCCCATCACTTGTTCCATCTGAGTCACGAATGTACGTGCGTAGCCACCTCCGGGCGATTTAGCTTGGATCCTAGAAAGAATCAGCATCGTTAATTCAGCCAACCAGTCACCAGTCAACGCATCTATAGGGCCACCTTCAACCATCTCTTTTGCAGCTGATAACCGGTCGCCGAAAAAACCACTACAGTTTGCTATTCTTATCGGATCAGTTGCCATCTCAGCCCGAACCACCTTTCGAAAACCCAAAATTAACTTCGATAAATGCCGAAACTCAACAAACAAAGCTGTCGACCAAGTTTCAACAATAAAGTGAATGAAGTTAACACCCTAATATAAATTTTAAGTTTATTTTGGTTGTTGATTCCATTCAACGAATTAGATACGAGTCGTTCTCAACGACAGGTAACTTCTGTTCGGTTACTTGATCTCGTTTAAGCCTGTGCAAGAGAAGGTTCGCTCTGTCAAACTAGTCATATGGCAAATCCAGTATTACTCCTTCATGGTTTCACAGGCTCGGTTTCATCAACATGGAAACCCACTGGCCTAATCGAGCTACTACAAGAAGCAGGGCGAGAAGTCATTGCCATCGACCTTCCTGGACATGGCACTGCAGTGAAGCATCATGACCCCAAAGCCTACGCCGATATGGAAGAGGGACTGATTGAAGAGCTACCCGAGGGAATGGTCGATGGAGTTGGATTTTCGATGGGCGCGCGAACGCTTCTTTGTATGGCAGCCATAGCTCCGCATAAGTTCGGGAAACTCGTTGTCGCCGGCGTTGGAAGGAATTTGTTTGAGAGAGATGAAGCTCAAGCCGAGCGCATAGCCAAAGGGGTACAGGGCGAAGCCGACCCGGGTGATGTGCATGCTCAGACCTTTGCTCGTTACGCCACCGAAGCTGACCAAGACGGACAGGCCTTGGCAGCCTTCATGCGTCGTAAGCACTACCCGCTTGGCGAATCGGAGTTTCAGTTGATCACGCATCCAGTCCGGGTGGTTCTCGGAACCGAAGATTTCGCTGGACCGGCGGATCCGTTGCTGAATAGCCTAAGCAATTCAGTTTTAACGGAACTACGCGGTTGCGACCACTTTGCAACTCCTAAGAACTTCGGCTTTATCGATGCGGTCCTTGATCACCTTGAAGCTTTTTAGCGAACTGTATCACTCATCATATTGAATCGATCACATTACTTTAATAGAGATCTCTAAGCGGCAATATTCGTCGTAGTCACCATTATTCTAGCACTCAGGCTTGTCTCGGTTAAACGAGCCGAGGACAATTCGTGCATATCTTCAAGCAGTAAACCCAGTGTTGGAAATCTCCTGCAAACTACTGAAAGAAACAACTCTGATTAATAACCTCATCCAACAAATTGAACATTTTCTGAGTCGCATTCGTTTGACATTGCTTCATTTTCGTAGCCATGGCACAAGTATTTGGCTAGCTTTATGTAACCCTCACGCACTAGATTCTCGATACTAACTCAAAAAGGTGAACACTATGCTTTTACACATCAGACATCATCATGACGAAAAAACATGCCCAGCAGGAGACACGGAGCGGGTAGCAGCATCTTTTGGTTCTCTTCTTCCAGCACTGCAGACTGCTGGTGTCACTGTTGTCGGAGCTTGGGTAGACCCACCGAGTCATGACTTTTTTCTTGTTGTAGAAACAGATAATTACGAAGATTTACTAGAGGGCATGGCGACAATTATTCCCGTTGGTAGCGCAACTATTCAGCCAGTAGTTGACATGAAAGCTCAGATGGAGCGCTCAACTGCCAACTAAGAGTCAAGACTAATTGTCTGACCTAATCAAAAAACCCAAACCAGATCAATTCAGTCTGTATTTTTCTTGACGAACTCGACTTAATGGTTTTAGATATCAATTGAATCAGACACACGGCTAACAGAACTCGACCATCCCCACTCAATAGTTACACTAAAAAACCCCTTGCTATGAAAGGGTTTGCAAGCAGAAAATCTGACTCTACAACATCTTTACAAAATAGAAAACAGCTTAGGGATGGGGGTTGTAGGGCATGTTATTACTCCCTCTCAACAGTTGCGCTTGTCAAACCCCCTAGAGACAGAGCTCTGCAGAGCCATGAAGAATAGTTTGCGACTAGAGATAGAAGCACTCAAAATACTTTTATCTCACACCTTTAAGCACGCCATCAGTTTCGTCTGCAAATCTATTTCTATTTACCCTAGTTTCAAATACCCAAATACACATCGAATCTTTGCTGTGATAGGCCGCCTTCAACTCATCATCTATACCGCAAACCCACTGTGGAATATCTGCCTTAACACAAAACATGCACTTCTCATCTAATGGCTATGCGACTCGCCTAACAAAGACTCTGGATTACGAACCAATCCCGAAACTCGAATTTCAAAATGCAAATGAGGTCCTGTTGAAGCCCCGGTCGACCCCATTTGCCCTATCATTTGACCAATTTGCACTGTTTGCCCAACATTAACTTGCGAGTGTTTCAGGTGGGCATAAACAGTAGCAAGTTTACTTCCATGCCCCAACACAACTGTTCTCCCATAGGCAACCAAATCAAACACACCAAGCACCGTCCCAGATTTGGCTGCATTTATAGCACCATCGTATGTTTTGGAACTAGATACATAGTCCGTTCCACCATGCATTAACGGTTGCTTCCAAATCGGATGATTACGCAACCCAAATGATGACGTAATTCTCGCCTCTTTTACGGGGCTCAAAAACCCTGATACGTCGCTAGAGTCTGCTTCACAGTGCTGAGCATGGTCTAACAAATCATCAATAAATTGGCTATCCAAAGGACCCGACTGAGCAGTAATAGTTCCCGTATCTGGTTGAGAATTAACCCTTAACAGAAACACTCCTCCTCCAAATGAGGAAGCTGACCCAACTGGGTTTACCGAGCAACTGTCGACCCCTGCAAGCTTCATGTCTCCAAAGTTAAGAACCTCACCCGTAGCTGCAACCAGCGCATAACCACTTATCCGAGGAGATGTAAGAATCTCGACAAAATCACTACTCACGTTCTTTCCTGGGCCAGACCCAAAAAACTGTGCATCACCA
>DMOB01000098.1:0-9423 GCA_003452475.1 Acidimicrobiaceae bacterium
AACCAACGCCGCTCCCACCTCCTGTGACTATAGCTACCGGCTCATTTCGCATTGTTTTGAGTCCTAAACCATTCGTTTTATTTTTTGGTTCGTTTCTGTATATTGGCCCACTCATCTCGTAATCCCACGGTTCTGTGGAATAATAGAGGCGTCCCGGCATCTCGTGAGAAATAGCCCAACCGTTCAAATTGTACGACGACTTCTGTAGGCGTTTCGGCTAGTGCCGGTTCAAATTTGCAATTAGTTAATGTCTCAACTGACTGGTGATTGAGATCGTCCATGACATCTCCCGTCATTTGACCAGGCACTTCTGCTGTGAATAGTCGGTCATATAACGAGACAGATCCGGTTACAGCGTGTGTAGCCGAGACCCAGTGAAGTGTGGCCTTGACTTTTCGGTTATCTGGTGCTTTACCGCCGGCCGTTGCTGGGTCATAAGTGCAGTGAATCTCCTGAAGTTCGCCAGATGAGGTTTCAACATAGTCATTGCATGTAATGAAGTAGCCACTGCGCAGTCTCACTTCTGCCCCCGGAGTCAGCCTGAAGAACTTCGGCGGCGGGTTGACCTGAAAGTCATCTTCTTCGATATATAGAGTTCCAGAGAAAGGAACAAAGCGCAGCCCATCAGATTCATTCTCAGGGTTGTTAGTGACCTCGCGCCATTCGACAACTGGATCTCCGTTCTCATCATTGGGCCAATTAGTAATAATGAGTTTCACCGGTCTGAGTATTGCCATTCGTCTTTGTGAGACGGCATTAAGATTAACACGCACATAAGATTCAAGAAGCTCTATAGCGTGACGCGAGTTCGTTCTCGCAGCCCCGATATCTTTACAAAAAGATCGAACGGAAGAGGCTGGGTAACCACGTTTTTTTAGGGCTCTCAGCGTTGGTAGCCGTGGGTCGTCCCAGCCACTCACAACGCCATTGTCGATAAGGTCACGGAGTTTTCTTTTGGAAGTCACCGTGTGCGTCAGCTCTAAACGTGCAAATTCAGTTTGGTAAGGAGCCGGATCAGGAATCGGAAGTCTTTCGAGAAACCAGTTGTACAAGTCTCTGTTGTTGGAAAATTCTAGCGTGCACAAAGAATGCGTGATGCCTTCGATTGCATCACCTTGTCCGTGAGCCCAGTCGTAGGTCGGGTAGATGCACCAGCGATCTCCAGTTCGGTAATGACTGGCATGTTTGATTCGGTACATTACCGGATCTCGCATTTGCATGTTGTCGTGTTGCATATCTATGCGGGCTCTAAGAACGCAATGACCTTCCGGGAATACGCCCTCGCGCATTTGACGGAAGAGATCCAAATTTTCATCCTGATTTCGAGATCGAAAGGGGCTCTCTATCCCAGGTTTGCCGAAACCGCCACGTTGTTCGGATATCTCAACTGAAGATTGATCATCGACATAGGCAAATCCGTCAATTATTAAAAGTTCTGCCCAGGCGTAAAGTTGATCGAAATAATCTGATGTGTAACAAGTATCTCCTGCTTCATACCCAAGCCATTTTAGATCATCGACGATTCCTTCGACATACGTTTCATCTTCTGTAGTCGGATTAGTGTCATCAAATCGCAGATTGCAAGTACCGTCGAATTCGTTAGCTAAATCAAAGTCTAAACAGATTGCTTTTGCATGACCGATATGGAGGTAGCCATTTGGTTCTGGCGGAAACCGGGTCCGAATAGGTCGCTCGAATCGGCTGCTCTTAATATCTTCGCTGATTATGTCGTGAAGAAAATTAGTTCTCGCTTCCACATCCGGCTCAACTTTATCGTTCACTTACCTCAACCTCTTAAAACCATATTGTGGGGACACATTACATAACCAAAGGTACTTCACTCTGATAGTGCTGCAACATTTGGAGGAGGCCAGATACCGGGAACTTCTCCGGAGCTCAACAGGCGGTCCGAAAACAGCGAAAGAAGTTTTAGAAGAGCCTCCACCTCATCAGCCAAGACAGTAACGATTGGGCTCGCAAGGCGGTCGGTGTGATGCTCTATGTTCTTTCGGGCTAAGAGCCCCGCATCTGTTTGGTTCCCATTTTCATCGATGAGGTTGCGCTGCCTTAGTCGTGTCGCGGCGTGTTGCCACTCTTCTGCGGTCCAACCTCTGATTTTTTGTATCGTCGCCGGATCACCACGGCCATTGGCGGACATCATGACGTGACATTCTGTTGGATCCAACTCACCGGCAATTAAAGCTATGTTATGGCCATCAAAACGAAACTCGCGAAGCAGTGTCACGCCGTGCCACACCGCAAGCATGGAATCCTCAGGCCAGGCCTCTGAGGCCCAACTCGCGAATAATGGTCGACCTGCCACAGGTAACTTGTCGCCGATCGAACGCAGAATACTGTGTGCCACTTTAAATGGGGCCTCGAATTGTTCATGATCGAAGATGCGATGCATAGCTTGATCTATTAATTCGAGATGTGTTGATCGGACCGTTGCCGGCGACATAATCTCCCAGCAAGATGGAATTGATTTGGCGACCATCCGAGGCGCGAAATTGTAAAAAGTAGCCGTAACCATTTTCTCTGAGGCTTGCCCTAATGGAGCCGCCCTGTAAGCGAAATATGCGTGCCACCAACCACGGAAGCCACGATTATTGAAGTCTTTTATCTCAGTAGGGTAATACCCACAGCCATGAACAGCCTCGGCTAATTTAGCAAGCTGTCTTGACGCTTGATGGTTGAGGACACTGTCTTCGGCGTGGTTCATTTAGGAGACAGAATTCTCTTCATTTTGTTTTTTCAGCCCTCGTTCGAAATCACAGGTATCGATGATTCGATTCAGCACCATGTTTGCATCGAAGACTTCATAAATCTCCTGGTTCACTGCTGTCATTGATAACAAAATAACAGCGCCGTTGTCTCCTCCGCCTTCGATGTGGGTCTCATCACCATTATTTGTCGAAAACGTTCCAGCTGAACGTGTTGAGACAAGCTTATTTGGGTCTACTGAATCAAAAATCAGGTGATCGCCCTCGATAACAAGCGTTCGCGTTGGCCCAACATGTCTGTGCGGCACGCACTTTGACCCGCTATCGAATTTCATCAGCATGTCGACCAAGTCCCTTTTTTTGTCAACATCGAGCACGTGATAATACAAGCCGTCGAAACCGGGAAATGGTCGCCAAGGTATAGATATAGATAATGGCTGTGTGGCGCTAGTGCTCTTGGGAGGCATAAGGGGAAGCTACTTTCGAGTCGGTTTTTCTGCTCTAGATGGGCTCTTTGGGTAATCCTAGTATCTTTTCCGCAAGGATATTTTTTTGAATTTCGTCAGTCCCGCCGGCTATTGACTGAGCAGGAGTTGACAAGAGAACTTCTGCGATAAGGCCGTCTCTGGGGGAGTCAGTGCCAACTAGCATGCCCTGTGCGCCGATGATCTTAGTGTGTGCGTAATGGCAAGCCTTCGCAGTTACGCTCATGTTTAGCTTCGCCACGGAACCTTCTGCTCCAGGTGGTTTTCCAGAGGCCCTGGCGTCTCTGGCTCGGTTGGTTGTCCATACTGCGACCTGTCGCAATGTCTCAACGGTGGATGCTTCGGACCTTAAAAGTGGATTCGCGCGCTGGTTTGTTCTCTGGATTTCGGGAACAATTAGATTAGCTCTACCTGCTCGTTGGGGATACCAACGGTAAGTAGAAAAGTACTCATCCGCCTCAGTTCGAGCCGTTTCAACAATTTGCCCAGCGTCATCCTTGAATCGAGGTCGTCTGGTTGCCACGCCGCTTCGTTCATGGGCAAGTGTTGACAGAGCTACTCTCCATCCTTCACTAACATCGCCGATCAGATCATCTTTATGTACTCGTGCATCAGTCAGAAATACTTCGTTAAATGACGCGTGGTCGTTCATTTGACGCAACGGGCGCGTTTCTATTCCGTCTTGCTTCATCGCTATAACGAAATAAGAGATGCCGTGATGTTTAGTCGCATCCTGATCTGTGCGCGCTAGCAGAATTCCATAATCTGCCTTGTGCGCGCCCGAGTTCCATACCTTCTGACCATTTATGACCCACTCATCGCCATCTCGTTCAGCGCGAGTTTTCAGACCAGCGAGATCAGAGCCCGCCTCAGGCTCACTAAAAAGCTGGCACCATTTATGTTCACCTGTCAGAATCGGCAAAAGAAATCGTTGCTTCTGCTCGTCAGTTGCCCAATCTAATAACGTAGGTGCGACAAGATACATACTGACGCCAGAAGCGACCCCGACCGCTCCGGCCTTGAAGAGCTCGTCGTTGATTATTCGATCAGTGCTACCTTGTAAATTTTTTCCGTACCAGGCTTTGGGCCATGATGGGCATGCCCATCCAGCCATTGCTAGTTTTGTCCTCCAAGTAATGAGATCGCCATTAGGTTCCCAGTTCTCAGAAACCCAAGCCTTAAACCCTTCTCGGATTTGCTCTATGTCGATGTTTGAAGGATTCTCTTGAGGTCCTTTCTGTCTAATCATCTCTACCATTGATTCATGTGAAGGAATTGATCAATATCTTTTCGTCGGCCAGGTTTGAACTCTTGTCCGATGGTGTAAGCGACTGGGCTCAAAGCGACTTGCTGGGTAGTGTCGTAAGGAATGCCTAGGACTTCAGCGATGTCTCGTTCTCTCTGCAGGTGGACGGTAGTCCAGCAAGTGCCTAATCCACGTAATCTGGCTGCGAGCATGAAACTCCAAGCTGCCTGTATGACCGACCCCCACTTGAGAGCCTGCGTTCCAGCATCAGCTCCGTCGAGTCGCCCATCGATACAGGGCACGAAAATCGCAGGGACTTTCGGAAATATTTCGGCCAAATGCCTGGCTGAACCCATCATGTTCAGGTAGTCCTGGCGGGATTCATCACTTGTCTGTTGATTCGCAGAAGATTCAATATATTGATCAGACGCTAATTTAAGCCAGACTTCTCGATATATTTCACCTACTTGGTGGCATTGGTCTCTGTCGTTCGAAACATAAAAGTGCCAGTCTTGACGTAAAGATCCAGTTGGTGCTTGTAAGGCTATTTCCACGCATTCACGCAGCACTGCGGACCCAACGGTTCGTTCAAGATTAAGGCGTTTACGAACTGAGCGTGTGGTGGTTAAAAGTTCGTTGGCAGTTAAGTCCAGTTGCATGATCAATTCTTTCGGTAAATAATCCTCTGCAGAAAATTGGAGCAGCCTCCTGTCAACACGCACACTAACTCAAAGACGTCTCAGACTTAATCAAAACTCTTAAGGGTCCTCAACTCTTCAGTACTTGGCGCGAATTGCTCATCGGATTGGCTTAGGGAAGTATCTAAGCCTGAAATTCGATCACAGCGGTACCGATGACACCAGTTCGACCATCCTCAGCAGTAATCACCAGATCAACTTCAACTGTTCTGGCTGAATCGTCTGTGTCAGTTACAGCACCGCTCATAGTCACTTTGCTGTCGACTAAAAGTGAGCCTCGAAACACAGTATCTATTTTTCGCACAGTGCAACCCGGCGCCCAGCGATGAATCATCGCAAGAAGCAGACTTTGGCTCATTATCCCAGGCACAATAGCTGCCGGAAAACCTTCTTTGCGTGCTGCTTCGTGGTTTACGAATCGCTCGAATACATGCTTGGCGGCGGTGCAGAATGCAGTAACCTTTGACATTGACACGTCTGGAATCTCGCCTGGAAGATCATCTCCAAGTTCAACATCATCGTACGATAAAACTTTCATATCAAGCCTTCTTGATCATTTTCCAGTCAACAGTTGAGACTAACGCGCCGTTCTCATCTTTGAATTCCATTCGTTGCACTATAAATACCATGGTCCCACTTCGACCGGTCTTATCAAAAATATCTGCGATTGTAGTAACAGCGGTAAGTTTAGATCCTGCTCGTATAGGCAAATGTGCGGTCACTGTCTTACCGCCATCGATACCGAAGCCGCCGCCGATCTGAGGGAAATTTTTCGGAAATAAACGTCCTGACATGCAGTGAGTAGTGAAGCTAGGGTGAGCCTGAAAATCCGAATGCGATGGGTCTATAAACCTTTCGTCGGTTTCTCCACAAGCCAAAGCCCACTGGACCATGGCATCCTTGTCAATGATGAATTCTGCCCAATCGAATTCAACGCCGATCCATTCAGCTCGGACTTCGGCAATGTTTACGCTTCCAGACGACTCGGCCATACAATTCCTTTCAAATTCCTGCGGTGCGAACGTAACACTTGCAGAGTATAAAACCATTAACTACGAAATATCGGTGCTTAAGTAAATATCGTAAACCTCAGGGTAGTGGCCCAGTTCTAGTGGTTTGCTCAGTAGGTAAGTTAGGGCTCAGTAGTAGCGTTTTTGGGTTCTGGCCTGAGCGAAATCGGCTCAAATGAACCAGATTGGAGCTCTCCAACTAAACCTTCGACTGTTGTAATGCTGTCAGATTCGAATGCAGTGGCGCAATAGCCGATTCGACTAACTACGTGGCTATCCGATCCGCCAAAACCTTTGTACCCATGTATCGCAGCCTGCTTCACTGATAGTTCGTCTTCGCCGGGTATCGAGCCACCATTAAAAACTTCGACAGTATGGACATCAGAGATCGGACCAGAGAGTTCATAGTGCGAAAAAAGCCCGACGCGTTTTCGCCCTGGATGACAAGGAGCAGCGAAGGCACCGTTCTCTCTAGCGGCATTCAATACGGTTTGAATAGGAAGTCGTATGTTAGCGAAATCAAAACTATGCAATAAGTCTTCATTAACACCAAAAACTAAGACATGCCCGTAGTCTGTCTCGACTTCACTGGCTTTAAGGATTAAGAGGTTGTACTCATCTTCTAAAGATCGATAATCCGATTCTGAGTCGTATTGTCTATGTTCAGTGAGCACAAACCCGTCTAGAGGGATTTCTTTTTTTCGAATCCACTTACAGTAGTTTTCTACCTTTGCGCGACCATCATCAGATTTGATCGAGTGCGTATGTAAATCAAGGATCATAAGACTAGAAGGTTCCTAAGATAAAGTGAATACTGGGACAGCAAAGGACTCAGTGTCAGGTCGTTCCTGGGTAACGAACTTGACCATCACTTCTGCTCCTACCGAAACGTCGTACGGGTCGCAGTCCACAATATTTGTAAGTATTCGCGAGCCTTCTTCTAAGTCCACATAGGCAAGAACATACGGACACGCTTTGGCGAAACCTTTAGCTTGATTCTGTTCAGTTACCGTATACGTGTAAACCGTTCCTTTTCCAGAGGCAACAAAGTGCTCCAGATCGGATGCATCTAAACAGTTGACACATATGCCCCTTGGTCGATGTTGGACAATTTGACACTTGTTGCAGCGCTGAAGGACTAGCTCATTGCGACTAGTGCCCTCCCAATAGCCGAGCGATTCAAACGAAGCGTAAGGTAGAGGGTGTTCTATGTTGCTCATTGCGTCACTCCTAATATCAAAGTGGCTCCACTATGTTTATCGCCGATGGTGCCACCAGTTCCATGAGCTAAGGCGGTTTCTGGACTGTCGAGCTGTCGCTCTCCACATTCTCCTCGGAGTTGTTTAACAGCTTCAATGATCAAGAATATTCCACGCATGCCAGGATGGTTAGAGGATAAGCCACCTCCATCTGGGTTGACCGGTAACGTGCCTTTAAGTCCTATGTTCCCATGGGTTACAAAGTTGCCACCTTCACCTGCTTTGCAGAAACCAAGATTCTCCAACGTTGCTAAAACCGTGATAGTGAAGGAGTCATAAATCATCGCCAGATCGATATCCGAGCGTTTCAAACCAGCCATCGCAAACGCCTGATTGCCTGACTGCTTTGCGGCGATGGTCAGAAGGTCCGTGTCTCCAACTCCCTGGTGTTGCACTGCCTCACCACAGCCTAGAATCTGAATCGGCTTACTTCGGAGATCCCGAGCCCGTTCAAGACTAGTCACAACCACGGCACCTCCACCATCGCTAATAATGCAGCAATCAAGTAAGTGCAAAGGGCTTGAGATTAATCGACTCGACAAAACATCGTCGACAGTAATAAGTTTTCGCATTTTTGCAAGTGGGTTTAAGGACGCATGCTGGCGCATCGTCACTGCGATTTCAGCTAGTTGCTCGCTCGTCGTACCATATTTTTTCATGTGGAGGTTGGCGTACATTGCGTAGCTACCGACTGTGGTCATGCCATAAGGGACTGTAAAGGCAGTTTCGGGGTTGCGGCTGCCGCTAGAGCCGCCAGTTCCAATTGCCATAGCATTTGATGCAGCGGTTGACCCATAAAGCACTAATGCAACGTCACATAACCCAGCGTTAATTGCCGCTGCAGCGTGGTTTACATGAGAAACAAACGAGGAACCACCAATGTTGGAACCATCAATATGGCTTGGGCGAATATTTAAGTATTCAGCGAGGTCTACTATTCCCATCATTCCCATAGTCATGGAAGCGCCAAATAGACCGTCAACATCGGCAAGGGCAAGTCCCGAGTCGTCTAGCGCCCCTTTTGCGCATTCGGCCATAATTTGGAACTCAGTTTTGTCGGGCGAAAATCTACTTTCATGTTCGTAGACGCCAGCTATCGCAATGTTGGTAGGGAATTGGTTACTAGTCATGTTGAAGCACTTACGTTCGAGCAGAAATTCGCTACAGCGTCCGCTAATTGATCTGGAGCCTCGTAGAGAAGTCTGCGGCCTGAGTCGCTGATAGTTGATATTTCACATTTAGCTAAAGATAGGGCAAGGCTGTTGGTCGTGACAGTTTGCGTTTCTTCCGTGTGGTCCCCGACCAAAAGCAGCACTGGACATGTGATACGAGAAAGCGCGTTTTCGCCGTCCCAATTAGAAAGGGCGCGGAGGTCTTCGACAGTAGTCCTAGGGTCAGTCTTCACCCATTCAGTGAAAGACTTAGTCTTAGCCTCAACAGATACATTTGGGCTATAGCCAGATTGGTCAAATTGGCGTCTCGCTTTCCCACTTGTGATTGCTTCGAGTTCGCTAATACTTGCGCTTAAATCATAGTCACGATCCAAATCGCCAAACGCCACTATCGCGTGGACTTCAATGTTTCCACGAGCTGCAATTTCGAACGCAAGCGCCGCTCCGAGGCCATCGCCGACCAGAACGACGCGTTTAGCTGCCAACTCAACGCACAGCTGCTCCGCATGCTCAGCCATTAACTCAAGGGACCCAAGGCTATCCAGCCCGGCCGACCTAGCATGGCCTGGTTGGTCGTACGCGACTGGAGTGTGCGAAGCTGAAAGTTGGTCTAAAACCTCGGAGAACGCATTACCATTGCCGCCTGCATCATGGAGACATAAGACTATCTCTCCAGATGAGTGCTCTGGAGGCTCACCTGGAAGAGTGGAAACACCACGATGGTGCACGATCGTAGCCTTGTCAGTTATTTGCAAATATTTTCTGGGCACGTCTGGACGGTAACCGACATCCAATCATTCTGCTTGCATTTCGCCTGGAACTAACAGTTA
>DMOB01000286.1:0-4728 GCA_003452475.1 Acidimicrobiaceae bacterium
GAGCCCGCTTCGACAAGCTCGATTTCCTGTTCAGAAACCACTAGATCTATACCGTTTTCTACATTTTTGTTATCTAACCAGAGAGCTGTAACAAAATACGCAAGTAAAAGCCCAACGAGTAATCCCGCTATTAAGCCTTCGATCAAGCCCGAAGACTTCTTCGCTGGGGCCACAGCAGAGTCCTCCTCAGGGAGGGTTTCAACTTGTTGTTCGACTTCATCTTCATGATCTATTACTTCGCGAAGAACTGCTCCGCACCTGAGACAATGTGAAGACGCCCGCCGATTGAGTTCTCCACATTCGCCACATGATCGCCATGATTTGGGTGTGCGCCCGTCAACTCCGGGGAGTCGGTCACGTGACTCAGAAGTATCACTTCGAGCTAACTCTAAATCAGGTCCAGAAAAGAAAAGAGGGAAATCGCATTCGACACAGAAAGATTCTGCTGATCTCAATCCGGAAGGGTCTACTTGTTCTGCAGCGCAGCTCGGACAGATAATTAGAGACACTACGCTAGGCCTTTCTCTCTGTCATTGTTTCATCGACCTCTAACGTCAAAGCGCAATTTGTAGGAATTATCGATTGCAAAATTTGCTCTAAACTATTCACGGTGCCGCTTCGCAATTGGCCAACTCTCACATCTATTTTACTTGAGTTGGTAGGAGCTTCACCTTCTCGGTAGACGCCACCATCTTCATTAATCTCGTACCCGCCATCAGTAAACGCTGCAAGAATATGTTCCATGTGGGCTCTAGTTCC
Source organism: Acidimicrobiaceae bacterium (assembly GCA_003452475.1). Taxonomy (GTDB): domain Bacteria; phylum Actinomycetota; class Acidimicrobiia; order Acidimicrobiales; family Poriferisodalaceae; genus UBA9040. The sequence goes on from DMOB01000286.1 coordinate 760, forward strand.
TCTTCGTAAAAGTGAAGCGCCTAAGTCTGTAATCAATTGCCGCCTCTTCACCTCCGGCAACGCACTGGTATCTGGCGTGTCAATGAAGAACCCTAACCATTCTAATAATTCGGTAGGTGTCACAGACGAATCGATAAGCAACGGGAATTGATCAATCTGGATTTGAAGAGATTCAGATATTTCTTCCAACATACCGAGAAATGAACGAAGCGTCGGGTCTTCTCCCATTACCAGAGGCAGGCGCCGACTTAACCAACCTTTTTCACGAACTGTCATCGGACAACAATCTGCGGCCTGAAAGATAAAAATAAGGCGTCGGTTTCTAATGGGATAACCTCTTTCGAGTCTCCTATGCGTCTCCCATTCCTCAGGTCAGCTTCGAATAGCGCAACTTCTGCTACCCGTTCGACTCCCGGTACTTGCGCTAAAAGATTCGAGATGGCCCCAGCATTTAAGGCCTGACCGAACGGCCACCCAGAATTATTAATGCCACCGCTTAACGGAGATAAAAAATTTGCTACAGCTTCAAGACACTCTTGTCGTAGCGCTGCACTATTTTTGCCTGGTGCCGCAGTCAATAGAGCGGTAACGCTAATTCCGACATAACGTGGGGTGCGTAATTCGATAGATGTTCCTATCAGGCGTCGGGGCGACAAGTAATTCGTTACTTCCTCGATCAAATCATCGCCAAGGACAAAGTCATCTATTGTCAAGAGGTCGGGGGTAACTGCCGGATCGACCACAACTATTAAGCTCGTGGGTCCTCCAGCATTTTCTGATGCAATACATAAGGCCCGGCTTATCTTCGGGGAGGATTCAACTGCGAGCCTCTCGTGATCTGAGGCCGTAACTGCTCTATCGCCCGCTACTAACGATAATGGGGCTCTTAGTTTTGCATTGTCGAGGGTTTCTACATTTACCCCTCCCGAAGCGGGGATCAGATTAGTGACTCGATCAACATACGGAACAGCGGAACGCAAGATTGTTAACGAGTTAGGCCCTACGTTACCCACAGACCCCCCTCCTATGCGATAACCAGATACCCAAATCTCTTCGCCGGCTTTTGGCACCGCGCCGTAACTCCTCCAGGAGCCGTTCGGTTGACGGACTCGTGGCCCGAACTCAATTAGGCCTGACCTGCTATCCCAGGTGTAATGAAGGTCTTCTTCGTTAGATTGAGAAAAATTTGAAACTTCAACCCATTGCTGATTCTCATCTTCGAAACGTATTTCAACAAATTCGTTTTCGTTACGGCTTAACGCCGGGACACTCTGTACCGAAAAACTTTGGCCTGGCTCACCTGCTGAAAGTCCCAAAAACTCTTCACCTGCGATTTCTGAATGCTCCGCCGATACGGTGCCTCCAATCGCCGCAAAGTCAAGAGTTCGTACAGATGGAGTTGCCTGATAAGTGGGCTGGTCAATTTCTGGGACAGTAAGCCTGATTCTCATCCAGAAAGCGCGTGTACCTGCTACAGCCAATCCGACATGTCCATCTGGAATCGCAATGACTATTTCTCCATCACGGTTCAAACCACCCGTTCCATCAGACCTAACTTCGCAGTTTAACCATCCATCAATTGACCATACTTCCCAAGCAATTGGTGGCCGAAAAGGGTCAATTCCGACACCCTCTACTTCGGCTTCGACAGTTAATCTCAATAAATTACCGGCTAACGACTGATCAAAACCAAAATAGGTTGAATCTCCCGGCGACATAGGGTCGGAGGAAAAGATGTTCAAGACTTCGGTTTGGGCCATTAGTTCGTCGAGGCTGTCAGAAGCTCGGCCTTCATCGGGTTCTTCATCGCCACTGCTCGGTACCGACAGGACTGCAACTAACTCAGGTTGGCTGATTGTCAACTGATCGCTGGTAACAAAAATTACTGGAGAATCACCGGCTGAAGCTACCTCGGTTCCAAATGGAATACTTACAGGCTCTTCGGGAACATTAGAAAAGCTAAAAGTCAATTTGGTTGTGGCCTGAGCACCGGGGTATGGCGACACGCCAACTAAGTCGAGAAAGGATTCGTACAATCGATCAGGAATCTGGTTTAGTCGATACAAAGTGAGCTCAGTCATCCATGCGAACAGCTCTATTAGCGCTACTCCTGGATCAGCTACATTATGATTTGTCCACTCAGGTAAATAGTTTGGAATTAGCCGCTTGGCCTCATCAACTAAATCTTGAAATCTTCTGTCATCGAGATTTACTTTAGGAAAGGCCACGTTCCTCCCCTTCTGCTGGTATCACATAGAATGGAAACACAAGATTTCTTCGATCATTGGTGTCTTTCACTTTATAAATAATCTCGATTTCAACCGTTCCGAATTCAGAACCATCGATAGTAGATACTTGTTCTAGATCAATACGCGGCTCCCACATTTCCAGTGCTTGCCGAACGTACATCTCCATTCTCCCGAACAGGCTCGGAGTTATCGATTCGTACAAAAGCTCCCAGATCAAGCATCCGAAATTAGGACGAAATGCTCGCTCCCCGGGCGCAGTTGAAAGAATCATTAAAATAGATTTTTCCACAGAAATAACCCCCTCAGCAAAACCAAAGGAGCCTTTCGCGTCAATCACAAAAGGAAAGTCGATACCACGACCAAGAAAGTCAGTTTCACTCATTTTTCACACCGACCACACAAGCGTTATTTATCAATTGAGTTTCACCATCGAGCCCTTGATCCCGGTAATGCCCGACGAGGATAGATTAGCACCCGGTTTTTTCAAATCGAGTTTTGAGCCTCCACCGTCTACAAGCGCACCCATTTTCCCTTTTAAAGTTAGATTCTGACCATCGACTGTCACTGCTTTAGAGCCTGAAATCTTTATATTGACTCCCTTAATACTAATGTCTCCATTTCCATCCATTTCGATAGATGCTTTGCCGACTTTCAGCACGAATTTACCTTTAGGTTGAGCCTCAATTTCAATTCCCTTTTCGGACAAGGCCATAAAATTAGCTGGGTCCGCGTGCTCTAACTTTAAGATCGCCTTCTTTTTTTTATCATCAGCGCTTGCGGTTAGATTTGAGCCAGAAGCAAACATAATTGATCGTTTGTCGACATCATCTTTGCTCGCAGGCGATGGTATCGGTGGCGCATTTTTTTTACTCCACAGGCCGCCAACAACCATTGGAAAACGCTGATCACCACCGATATAGGCGACGAGCACTTCATCTCCCACTTCGGGTGTGAACTGCAAGCCTCTACCTGGCCCCGCTCCTAAAGAAACGACCCGCGCCCATGCACTTTCATCTTTGTCAGAGATACTCGGAACCTTTAACTTCACGCGACCCGTTTTATCGGGATCTTTAACATTCGTCACCGTTCCGATAGCTAGCTGTCTTAAGCTCCGATCTATACCGCGCTGGCTATTAGCAAACCGATTCGCGATCCCAGTCGGGTTTGCTTGACCACCTTCAAACCGCGTTACTAAAGCCTTACCGACCGCATAACGATGATCTACGCGGGTAATAGAAATTTTTCCCGATAGCTGAGGTCCTAAATTCTTTAGTTCAACTGTCTTACCAACTGCTATCTCAGGCTGTCCTTGCGCCTCACCAGAAATGATGATTTCGTTGCTAGCCACGTCGCCCTGCAACGAATCAGCCAAGGCCTTTGCTTCTTTCGCCGTTTCAACCGGCGCATCGGTTACAACAGATTTTCCCTTCATTGTCTTCGCTTCTTTCGACCGCTTATCAAACATCGGGATTGACGCACCCAACTTTTGACCGTTTGTCGACGACCGTTGCGAAACTCCAGAAATAGCTTTCTGTGTACTTGGATCCCAGCCCCGCACCGTAACTGAATCGGTTCGGGAAGCTCCGCTATACCTTGCTGAAAATTTAGTTAACGTCTCTCTCCAAACTAAACTAATCGGCGAAGTTACTTTTTGTGGCTGAGCAAAAAGTTTCTTCTCCTCGACCCACCAAGACGCCCCCACCCGCGCCAGAATCATGTC
>DMOB01000291.1:0-317 GCA_003452475.1 Acidimicrobiaceae bacterium
GACGCCCAAATCAATCCCCATTCCAAGGCCTGCGCTGCGGTAATGCGCTCGCCCAACAAAGCTATTCCCAGCGCCCTCGCTCTACCAGCGCGGAGTGGTACATTCCATGTCGTACCCATGTCCGGAACGATCCCAAGATTAGGGCCGAAAGTGGCTACAAAAAATGCAGATTCTGCAGCGATTGTTATGTCGCAGGCGAGCGCCAACCCAAATCCGCCGCCTGCTGCAGCACCGTTTACCCGAGCAATCGTTGGCACTGGACAGTTCATCACATCCGTCAGTGCTTGATTGAAGGTATCCTGCTTACCGACAGAGCT
>DMOB01000291.1:697-2865 GCA_003452475.1 Acidimicrobiaceae bacterium
CCGGCACAAAAACCGCGCCCTTCTCCGGTGAGGACCACTACTCGAACCGATTCGTCGTCTCGAACAGCATCGATGGCCTGACTGATACCGCCCATCAGTTCGTCAGTCATCGCATTTAGCATATCAGGCCGGTTCAACCTTATTGTGGCGACCCCATCTTCAACATTAAATAGAACAACTTTTTCATCCGACATACCCGACCCCCTTTTTGTAGTTTGCTCAACCCCGAAAACAATAGACTAAAACAATCTGCACGCTAACTGACATTAAAGGCCTACACGCTTTAAATTGTGGGAGCGGTTAGGCCACAACAAGGGTAGGCCCATAAGGAATTTGGAGGCAATCCGATTTTTAGGTTAGTTTATGGTTGATATAAGTCGCTATGTTGAACCAATCGTTAAGCGGAAAACACAATGAGCAACGCCCTTTTATTTGAAGTTAACGCTGCCGTGGCCTGTCTCACAATCAATGACGCGCCCTACAACAGAATGTCTCTAGAGTTCATGGATGAACTGGAAGCACGTGTGGCGGAGATCGCTACGAATAAGAATATCCGCGCCATCGTCTTAACCTCAGAGGGGCTGGACAACTTCTCCGTTGGCATGAATCTCAAACAACTGCCTGAGGGCATCAAAAAAATGGGCAGTGCAGACGCGGTTTTTGACCAACGCTTACGCGTCATCGCGGCCATAGAAAATATGGGAAAACCATGGATATCGACGCTTTTCGGTTATTGCTTAGGCGGCGGCCTAGAAATTCCATTAGGTTGTCATTTCCGTCTTGCCGCCGACGAGGGAGCGCAAATCGGATTGCCAGAATTAGATCTTGGCGCGGTACCGGCTTGGGGTGGCAGCGCTCGATTAGCTAAGTCCGTGGGCGAACAACACGCAATGGACATGATCTTGCGCGCGAAAAAAATCTCCGGAGCACGGGCGCTGGAGATCGGCTTAGTGCATGAAATTTGGCCACTGCACGAACTCAAGAGTCAGGCAATGAAGCTGGCCCATGATTTAGCAGGGATGCCGGCAACCGCCGTAAACGCAATGATGTCGGTACTCGTTAACAGCGACAGTAAAAATCTTGATGAGCTGCTGTCTGCAGAGCGCGACGCCGTGGTGGCGACGCGTGGCACAGCCGATGCAAAAGAGGGTATGACGGCGTTTTTAGAAAAAAGACAACCGATTTTTAACCAAGACAGCGAATGAACGTATATAACACAGCAACAGAGGCAGCACCGATCGTGCTCACGAACGAACAGCTCAGACAATTCGTCACTAACGGCTATCTGTTACTGCAATCTCAGCTACCTGCCGAATTTCACCAGCAAATTTTCAACAAACTCGAACACCTGCAGGCCGGCTCTGGCCATTTCGGCAACAATTTAATTCCCATGCTGCCCCAATTAAATGAGCTGATCGAAGAGCCCATTGTTCGCGGCGCGCTAACGAGTATTCTCGGTGACCAGTACAGCTTTCACGCACATCGCGCTCTGCACACAAATCCACCTGGAAGTCCCGAACAGGCCTGGCATAAAGACAGCTATTGGGGCTACACAAGGCGAGTTCGTAATCACCGTCCTTGGTGGGCAATGCTCATGTATTACCCCCAGAAAACCAAAAACTCGATGGGCCCTACTGGTTTGTTAGCTGGATCGCAGTATTTTCATCAGTTGCTCCCCAAGGAGTGCAGGGACGTCGCCTCAAGCGGAAAAGCTGGCACCCTATTGTTGATTCATTACGATTTGTGGCATCGCAAGATGCTCAACACATCAAAACTAGATCGCTACATGATCAAGTTGCAATTCACCAGGCTATTGCCGCCTAACAAATGTCTTGGAGCGAAGACACCCAAGTGGCGGCGACCCAAACATCGACCGGATTTCGACTTAAACCCAATCTGGGAATCGACTTGGCACTGGCTACACGGAACAGAATCAACACAAAAAAGTCACCCCGCAAAATCGCATAAGCAGGAACTAGAAACTGCATTGTTGGGAGACAGTGAAATTCTTTCCCTCGACGCCGCGTTCAAACTGAGCCAAAGCGCGCGAGGAGGAAATGAAGAAGCCTTGCATATTTTGTCGTCGGCCATGAATTCCAATACTACCGCCAACGATAATACGAAGCGATATTCCGACAGTGGCGCCCACTGGAGAAAAGATTCTGCTG
>DMOB01000247.1:0-3443 GCA_003452475.1 Acidimicrobiaceae bacterium
TCATCTACCAGGCTTTGTTCCCGCAGCTGGCGTTGTGGCAGGCGCAACAAAAAATATCCGCATTGGCACTGATATAGCACTGCTACCATTTTATGACCCCTTAAGGCTAGCTGAGGACGTGGCAGTTCTCGATCAATTTAGTGGTGGCCGAATAGAACTTGGAATAGGCATGGGCTATGCACCCCATGAATTCAAAGCAATTGGAATGCCTATAAAAAATAGAGTCTCACATACAGAAGAGGGAATAGAGATTCTGCGACAAGCCTGGAGCGATGCTCCAATCAGCTTCAAAGGTAAGCGCTACTCATATACCAATGTTGACGTGCACCCAAAACCGATTCAAGCAGGGGGGCCACCATTATGGATCGCTGCTATGAGCCATGCCGGAGCTATGAGGGCTGCCCGATTCGACACACACATACTTCCTCAAGGCAATAGACAAGACGTATTGGATCCATGGAAAAGTGAGCTTCTTGCCTCAGGACGAGATCCAAACATGTACCGCGTTGGAATCCTTAAATCCTTCTTGGTGACATACGATAAAGAACGAGACTGGGCATTAGTCAAGGAAGCAGAACGCTATCGAATGAGTATTTACGCAAAGTTTTTTGCGGCAACGGAAGATAGCTACACCGCTCTAAACAAAGATTCTGATCCAATACCACAGAACTGGGTCGTTGGCGACCCTGAAGAAGTGACTATCGCCCTTCAACATTTCATAAATGAACATTCCATTACCGATTTGACAGGATGGGGTTTACCTCCAGGTGTTCCACCTGAACTTGCTGCTGCCAGCATCGAGCTTTTTGCGTCTCATGTTGCACCTCGGCTTAAGACTCAAGGAACGTTGTGATACCAACTCAAAAGCAAATCGATAACTTTAATACCTGCGGTGTAGTAGCTATTCCTGATGTCATTCCAAAAGACCAGCTAAAGACAATGGCAGAAGCTGTCGACCTAGCCGTTGCTTCTAGAAGCGAGGGTGACAATCGCTCCCTGGACGAAATGTCAAGTTACGAACAATCGTTCACTCAATGCATAAATCTGTGGGAAACAGATATGGCAGTTAGGAAGTTCACATTTAATTCAGATTTAGCTGAATTAAGCGCTGCTCTTCTCGACGTTGACAAAACTAGAATTTGGCATGACCAAGCGTTGTATAAGAAGCCCGGTGCGCGGCACACTGACCCCCACCAGGATCTGCCATTCTGGCCGATCTCCGGACGAGACCACATTACCGCCTGGATTCCCTTCAATGGATCAAAAATTGGTAGTGGAGCTATGAGCTACCTAGGTGGCTCCCATCGATCAGGAATTAAAAAATTTGGCGACATCACTGGGAAGACAACCCCTTTTGACTATTTATCTCATCCTGCAGCAAAAAATCTTAAACCTCTAACTATTGAAACAGATCCAGGCACAGTGGTATTCCATCACTCCCTCACCGTGCATTGGGCCGATTCAAATCTAAGCTCAGAAGCTCGACGGGTGTATTGCATCATCTATTTTCCTGATGGGTGCACATATTCAAAACCGTGGCCACATTTAATTCCGGACCGCCGCCAGATGAAGCTAGGCGAAGCATACGCCAGTGATCTCAACCCGGTCACATGGCCAACCTCAAAGACGTTACCGAACACTCCGTTCGGAACGCCTCCAACAACGGGTTTCGAATAGAAGCCATTCGCAGCATTCAGTTAGAAACACTCTCAATCCAGCACCGAGTCAATCGATTCTCCAGACCTATACTGTCCAAGCACAACATCTGGATCAAATTCGACTCCAATAGGATTAGCAGCGAAAACCGGCCCACTCATAAATGCGTAGGCCTCTTCGGGTGTCGCAAAATTATCAACCTGCAACTCGATCCTATTACCGTCTGGATCCTCGTAATACATCGACGTTGTTGGGCCATGGTTTATCGATCGGACAGGAAGAATTTCATCTATCTTTAAACGCTCATAACATTCAAGCAGCTCGGCTAAGTTTGCGTAAGTAAACGCGATGTGGTCAACGCCGTTCCGATTGTTGTCAACATTTCCTATTGTCCCACGATCAATGAAAGCAATCCTATGATGTTCTTCGTCATAGGTGGCAAAGATAATCATCTCAGCATCATGCACGACCTTTGCCTCTAACACATTGCAATACCAGGCTGATAAGCCTTTCACATCGCTAGTTCGTAAAACAAAATGAGCCAATTTAACAGGCGGTGCCATCATTTGCCCCCAGACAGTCTCAGGTTAAATGCCAATCCACAGCATTAGTAACATTATAAAACAATCCTAAAATGATTTAGCGTCCAGATCAGTTATCCACGTCAACAAATCCTCATAAGTCGCCATCGACGAAAGATCGTGATGATGGTCAATAAGACCATCCGCAGCCCGAAACAGGCACCCGGAATCAGCAGCTTTTAGCATCGTAACGTCATTGTGCGAGTCACCTGCTGCACTAACGTGATAGTTCAAGGACTGATAGGCCTCAACAGCTCTAGCTTTGGGGTCATTAAGGCGCAGCCTAAATCCAGTTATGTGATCATCCTCAACACGAAGCTTATGGCAAAGCAGATGCGGGTACCCAAGTAACTTGCTGAAATGCGACGCAAATTCTTCAAATGTGTCTGACAAAATTACTACTTGGTATCTCTGACGCAGTTCATCCAAGAAGGAGCGAGCCCCCGGCAATAACTCCAAGTCACTTATCACGTTTTTAATCAAACTCAATTTAATTTCGTGTTTGTCAAGCAGAGCAAGTCTATATTCCATTAATTTTTGATAGTCCGGTTCGTCGCGCGTTGTTCGCAATAGCTCCGAAATACCAGTATGGGTCGCTACCGCTTCCCAAATTTCTGGTGTTATGACACCTTCCATATCTAACGCTATCAATCGCTGCACAGTTATCAAGCTTCCCATGTCTGAGCGGTGGTGTCATAGCTAAAGTCGACATTACTAACAAATATTTCGAGTGCAGGAACAAACAATCTCGCCTTTGTCTTCAAAATAACTCCTGAAGGGAGAAACTAAGCGTTCAGATATATGTGTTTAATGATCAATATCTGGAGAACAAAATAATAATTCGGTACTTTAAACTAACCAAACCTCACTAACTCGCTGATGGCTGACCCTTCAAGACTTATACTTGGGCTCAGATTTCAGAAGCCCCTGCATCGAACGGGCCAATACTCTCCCCAAAAGCGAAAGACGTCTATGGCCACCTATGATGACCTAGAAAATAAGACTATTGTTGTGACCGGCGCAGGAAGCGGGATAGGAAGATCTCTTGCTTTGCGGTTCGCCCAAGCAAAAGCAAAAGTCGCCGTCAACGACATCTCCGAAGAAGACGCTTTCGGCACTGTCCAAATCATAAAAAAATCAGGTGGAACGGCAATAGCGATTCCCGGTGATGTCTCCGTTTCATCGCAAGTTCATCAAATGTTTCAG
>DMOB01000181.1:0-3415 GCA_003452475.1 Acidimicrobiaceae bacterium
AATGGAACTGCTTTGGTGACCATGGATTGTTGCTCATCGGTTAATTCCCTGAACATGTCTGTATCAACTGGCCCAGGCGCGATTACATTCGCTGTAATGCTGCGAGAACCGAGCTCTCGAGCAAGAGATCTAGCTAGACCAACGAGCCCTGACTTACTTGCAGCGTAGTTCACCTGTCCAGCTGAGCCGGAAAGACCAACGACAGAGGATAGAAAAATTAGTCTTCCCCATCGAGCCCGAACCATTTTTTTTGCTGCTCGTCGTGCAATTCGATACGTACCCGTCAGATTCACATTAATGACATTTGCGAAGTCTTCATCGGTCATTCTGAGCATCAGTTGGTCGCGTGTGATCCCAGCGTTCGCTACCAAGATCTCGATTGGTCCAATTTCTGATTCGATTGTTTTAAAAGCTTTGTCTACTTGGTCACTATCGCTCTGATCGCAGGGGACAGCGAGTATACGATCATCATCAATTTCTGGTGCTCGAGCAGTTATAACCACTTTGTGACCTAGATCGGCGAAAAGAGTAGCTGTGGCTAAGCCAATTCCTCGATTTCCGCCTGTAACCAAAACGTTTTTCTGTGAGGTCATACGCCATTCCATTTTAGAACGGCTGAAGCTGAGCTCATGCCTGCTCCGAAACCAACAAGAAGCAAATTGTCGTCCTTGGAGATTCTATTTTCTTGTACAGCGTGATCTAACGCTAAGGGAACCGATGCTGAAGAGGTGTTGCCTGTTCGATGGATCGTCATTGAGGTTTTTTCGAATGGTATTCCCAGCCTTTTACAAGAAGCCTCAACGATTCTTACATTGGCTTGATGGGGCACTACTAGATCTATGTCGTCAGGCGTCAGATCCGCCATTTTCAGAGAATGACGTGCCGATTGTTCCATCGCGAGGACTGCGTTTTTGAAGATTGCTCCACCGTTCATTATAAGTTTCCCATCAAACTCACAGAATAGAGTGTCTTCCAGAGCTCCGTTGCTAGCGACATGCCAACCTTTCAGATCAGCCTCTCCGTCGGTGCGCTCTATGACGGCAGCACCAGCACCATCAGCGAACAAGATGCAGGTTGAGCGGTCATCCCAGTTCGTAATTCTGGACAGTGTTTCAGCTCCCACGACTAAGATCCGCCGGTGTCCGAGGTTTATGAACCCGTGCGCTGCTATTAAGCCGTAGACAAAACCTGAACATGCAGCGTTCAGATCCATAGCGCCACAAGAGAGCCCAAGATTTTCTTGGACGGTCGAGGCTGTTGCCGGGACTCGTCGATCAGGGCTGGTTGTAGCTAAAATAAGCAGATCTATAGTGGAGGGGTCTATTCCTGATCGTTGAATAGCTTGACGTGAAGCATCTGTGGCTAGTCCTGATGTGGTTCCCCCAATGCGACGTTCATGGATGCCTGTTCGGTCCACTATCCAATCGTGAGTTGTGTCGACACGTTCAGCAAGATCGTCATTGGTGACAACGTTATCTGGTAGTGATGTGCCAAGAGAAAGAAGCCTTGCTCCTGAGGGTTGAGGCAAACTCATAGGACTCCGATCTAGTGGGTTCTTAACCAAGTTATAGGTTGTCTAGCTGTTACTCGTTCACCTTCCAAGGCCATGACTCCCATAACAGTTCCAGCGAAAGGAGATCTTACCTCTTCATCGGAAACCCAACCTACAACGTCTCCCACGTTTAAATGAGAATTTTCAGTAAGGTCGGGGTTGGGAGTAAATAGACCAGCTGCAGGACTAACTACAAGTCGTTCTGTAACGTAGAGACCTTCTCCATGACCATCGGCGGGTAATGCTCCTGAAGCAGGATTCATCGCAGCGGTATCTGTTAGTGAGGTCAGCAGCATGTCAACATCTTTTGGGCCCTGAACTGAAAGAGTCGAACATCCTTTTATCGTCCGTTTCGCCATCCCGCTAAGAACTGCGCCTGGACCCAATTCAACGTAGGTGGAAGTGCCATGTTGGTCTAACGCATACAGCGTCTGTCGCCATTGGACAGGGCTGCAAAGCTGGCTTGCTAGCAGATGCTGCCACTCTTCGGCAGTTGTCCTAGGGATTGCGTCCACGTTCGCAAAAACTGGAATAGCCGGAGCGCGGAAGTCAACCGTCCCAAGAGCCTTCCGAAGACGATCTCTTGCTGGTGCCATAAAAGGAGTGTGGAACGCTCCTCCGACTGGCAGTTGCATAGTTTTTTTAGCCCCTAGCTGCTTAGCCTCAGCGCCAGCTAAAAGGACGCCCTCTGGGGAACCTGCAATAACCACTTGTCCGGGAGCGTTATAATTCGCTACCCAAGCATCACCATCAATTCGCGCGCAAGCTGTGTTTACTAAGTCGTCGTCGAGGCCAAGTACTGCTGCCATGGCGCCTTCTTGTTCATCGGCTGCGATTTGCATAGCCTCGCCTCGCTCAGCTACTAGCCGCACGGCATCGTCATAGGAAAGCACTCCGCTCGCACATAACGCACTGTATTCGCCAAGGGAGTGCCCAGCTGCATAGTTTGGAGCTAACCCGGTCCGCTCAACAGCATCTAAGGTAACCATGCTTAGAACAAATGTAGCCAACTGAGAGTTGCGAGTTTGCCTTAACTCATCGGCGTCAGCTCTTAGAAGAAGGTCCTCGACGCTTCTCCCGCAAGCCTCAGACGCTTCTGAGACAAGTTCCCAACTATCATGTGCAATCCATTGTTCTCCCATTCCAGGTTTCTGCGATCCCTGGCCTGGGAATGTGAATGCGAGCACTCTGCCTCCCTGTATGGCGACACGGAAAGTGATGCCAATTCAATCTATCCTGACCGATAGAAACCCACCGGTCAGAGTCGACTTATCAGATGGTAGAGCAGAAGTGAAAGAAAGTGGGTAATTTCCACCAAGTCGGCTTTCTCGAAACCTCAATTTGTTCCAGAAAGCGGTAGCCTCATATATTGTCGCCCGGGTGGTGGAATGGCAGACACGGAGGATTCAAAATCCTTTGCCCTAACGGGCGTGCGGGTTCAAGTCCCGCTCCGGGCACTCAGCTACTAACTTGTTTTGCCGGGCATGGCCGCCCCCGGAAGCCTATTCTCTTGTATGTGAAACCTGAAGATAATTTAGATCCATACAAATCGCCTAGCGATGCTGAGTTGTTTCTAACGCCTCATGCGTTTGCAGACAAGTTATACGAAGACCAAACAGTGCTCGTAACTGGAGGAGCGGGAGGGATTGGTCGAGCTATTTGTATCTTGTTAGGTCGATTAGGTGCCCGTGTGGTTACCTGTGGGCGAGATTCAGAGAAACTCGAGAAGTTGAAGGTTTCTCTAGGGGAACATGGGATTGACTGCAGATCGATGGTGATGAATCTTAGGGATCCGGATGCAGTAGCTGCGTTAATCGAGTTTGCTCGAAATGAAACTGGTCGTTTGGACTTAGTTTGCAATAA
>DMOB01000269.1:0-2852 GCA_003452475.1 Acidimicrobiaceae bacterium
ACATGCGCAACGACTCGCTAGAGAGGCTCTCTTTCTTCTAGTGCAAGGACAGACACCAGAAATTAAGAAAATTCATGTTGAACGATTGACCCATTCGAATATTAATTCTTAGCAACAAGTGTTCGCAGATCATCTACCATGCTTTTTAACCATCTGCCAGAGAACCGTGTCGCTACTTAGACAAACCCACAACCTGGACTCTGTTGTTATAAAAAGACATATAGCCGGCAATCGGTGAAACACTTAGAATTGGAGAATCGTAAGCCCAAACAATATCTTCATGAGTCACGCCATCAACTGTGACGTGCCAATACCTTGCATTGCCCTTATAAGGGCAATGAGTCACTGCCGTTGATGCAGTTAACAAATCAGAGCTGACATCGCCTGGCGGAAAATAGAAACAGGCCGGTAAGTTTCCTTCAAGTAGCTGTATCGCAGATTCAGATTCCGCTATTACCACGGCGCCTATTAGCACCTTAACTAGCCCTTCATGGGTTTTAAGTTCGATCGTGTTACTCATATCAAGCAACTTAGACCCTTTGGTGAAATAATGTTCACATGACTTCAGTTGAAACTGCTAGAGGGTCCATCGCAAGCACGAATCTTGGCAGAGTGCTGATGCATGAACATGTGTTTGTTATCTCAACAGAAATCCAAAATAACTACCCAGATGAGTGGGGAGATGAAGAGACACGGATTAGTGACGCAGCCGACCGACTCAACGAATTAAAGGCAGCTGGAATTGACACAATTCTAGATCCCACAGCAATAGGTCTCGGTAGGTACATACCGCGGATACAGTTAGTTGCAGCTCGCACGGACATCAATATTGTTTGCGCGACTGGCTTATACACTTTTAATGAGTTGCCACATTATTACCAAAGGCGCAGTCCCGTTAACGGTGTTGATCCGATGGCTACCCATTTCGTTAAGGACATTACCGACGGGTTTGCCGATACGGGAATAAAAGCCGGTGTGATCAAGTGCGCCACTGACAAGCTGGGACTTACCCCTGATGTGGAAAGAACCCTGCGAGCCTGCGCTCAAGCGCATCGCGAAACGGGGTGCCCTATCACTACTCATACGAATGCTGAAACGCATCGAGGCTTAGACCAACAAAGAATATTCGCAGAAGAAGGAGTGGACCTTTCTCGCGTTGTTATTGGACACTGCGGTGACACTAATGACATTGACTACCTCCAAGCATTACTCGATCAGGGAAGCATTCTAGGAATGGACCGGTTCGGAATAGACGGGTACCTCAACACGGAGCAAAGAGTCGAAGTGGTCGCCGAACTATGCAACCGGGGACATGCCAGCCAGCTTGTTCTTAGCCATGACGCATCATGTTATATCGATTGGATTGAAGGTGAAGTTCCCCTTGCACCGCTACCTAATTGGCACTACCTGCACATAAGCCAAGACGTGGTTCCGGCGCTCCTACAGATGGGCGTTACCGATGGTCAAATAGATGAAATGCTGATAGAAACGCCTCACCGGTTTTTGGATTCGGTGAACAAGGGCGGCTATTAAATTCTGTCAGATTATCGAGTTTCCCTGAAGGCCCAAAGGTTGCTATTTCTATTAGATTCAAGATCGACTTCCCAACAAATATTTACGTTGATAGCCCCATGTGTTGAGAGGCAATACTTTCATTTTTTGTGATTTAAGATATGCGACTTAGATCTTGGCAATGCTCCAAGCTCGATTAGCTAAATCCTCGCAACAACGGTAGCTCTCGCTTCTTCATGCAGAGCACTGCTCAATACTTCTTCTAACGCAAGTAGCAAACTTGCAGCAGTTATCGAAGCTCTGGGCAAAGATGCCATTGGGCACTTAGTATCTCACTATGCGAGCAATCCTTGAGGGAATCAAAGTTCTTGACTTTACCCGAGTCCTTTCCGGCCCAACAGCCACTCGATACCTATTAGAGATGGGAGCCGAAGTCGTGAAAGTCGAAGCGCCTACTAGCGGTGATCTAACAAGAAATTCAGTAACTCAGATAAACGGTAGAAGCGGGTATTTCGCAACTCACAATCGGGGCAAAAGATCTATATGTGTCAACTTAAAAGATGACCGCGGTATCAAACTGATTCGATCTATCACAGATGACTTTGACGTAATTGTCGAGAATTTCACTCCAGGAACAATGGAGCGGCTCGGGCTAGGTTGGGAAGAACTCTCAGCCACAAACTCAAAGCTAATAATGTGCTCCATCTCAGGGTTTGGACAGACAGGTCCCCTGTCCGATCTTCCAGGCTACGATGGCACTGCTCAGGCATACGCAGGCGTTGGTTCCTTAAACGGAGAATTAGGAGGTGCTCCCGTGCCAATCGGAGTTCCTGTCGGAGACGTTCTGACCGGCACAAACGCAACTGCGGGGATACTTGGCGCTCTCTTCATGAGAGAAAAGACACAACGTGGTCAAAAAATTGAAACTTCGGTGCTGGAATCCTACTTACAAGCTCATGACACGGCCCTGCAGACTTGGTCAGTCACTAGAGGGGAAACAATCCAAACACGAAACGGCAGATTTCACGCTCTAGTTTGCCCATACGGCATTTTTACAACTGAAAACGGTTACATATTTATTGCCGCCGCAGCCGACAACCACTGGAATGACCTGTGCAGCGCTATGGATAGAGCTGATTTGCTTGACCCTCGACACCGGTGGCAAGACCGTTTCACACGAGAGGCCGAACGTGATTTAGTTAACCCGCTAGTGGAGTTATGGTCGTCTAATCTTTCCAGAGATCAAGCATTGGAGATGCTCCAAAAACATAGAGCTCCGAGTGGCCCTATTCTGAGCATCGATGAAGTGGGAAATCTTCCTGAGCTACGAGCATCTGGAG
>DMOB01000056.1:0-2700 GCA_003452475.1 Acidimicrobiaceae bacterium
CCACTATTGAGCGCCTCTATTTGTCGGTCGACAAAGACCCAAGCGATATCCAATTCTGTCTTCATTTCTGCGAGCTCGAATCGGGTATTTTGATAAGAGCCAACTGATTGATCAAAAACCTTACGTTCGGTAACGTATTCGACGGCTCCGTCGAAGGCTGCTTGAGCGTGCGCCACTCCTGTTATAGCAATCGAAAGTCTTTCCTGTGGCAGGTTTTTAACCAAATTCAAAAATCCTGCGCCTTCACCACCAAGCACATTTTCTTTCGGTACAAAAACGTTGTCAAAAAACAATTCAGCCGTGTCTTGGGACTTCATGCCTAATTTATCTAAGTTTCTACCGCGCTCGAAACCGCTCATGCCCCTTTCCAAGACCATTAGCGTCATTCCCTTATGTTTTTCATTTGGATCAGTTTTCACCGCCGTTATAACAAGATCACTGTTGATGCCATTGGTAATAAAGGTCTTCGCTCCGTTAACTAAATAGCCATCGCCTTCTCGTATAGCTGATGTCCTTATGGACGCCAAATCAGAACCCGTGCTCGGCTCGGTCATGGCTATGGCACTCATTAAATCGCCACTCACGAGCCCGGGCATCCAACGATCTGCTTGCTCCTCACTACAGTAATTAAGGAAATACGGCAAACAAATATCATTGTGAAGCGTGATACACATTCCAGATCCAATTACTCCGGCTCGCTGGATTTCCTCATTGATAACAGCGTTGTATCTGAAATCTTCGATTCCTCCACCACCATGATCTTCTGGAACAGCCATTCCCAAAAGGCCTAGCGAGCCCGCACTTCTGAACATCGCCTTGTCAACTTGTCCATCTTTTTCCCATTGCTCATGGTTTGGAACTATTTCTTTCTCCATGAAAGCTCGGACCGATGAGCGAAACATTTCGTGTTCTTCATTAAAAATAGTACGACGCATAGCCTGACCGTACCGTTTTTCCAGCGTCTCGACTAGCGGAATCGAGGTCATTCCAACAACATCTGGCTAACGTTCGTTTATATGACCAACTGGGATGCTCTAGCTACAGCCGCAGCTGCAAGTAGACGGCTCAATCGTTGTCTCGCTGAAACTCGTCTCCGAGATGAAGAAACTAATGAAATCGCTACCGCGCTAGACAAATTAGCGGATAAATTCGTAGCCGGTAGTCAAAGAGACAAACTCGATGACATGCTGACACGTCCCCATCTCGCAGCGATTTATAATGGAAAGCACACTCCATTAGATCTAAACCCGGGAGATGAAATTGAGTTCGATCCGTTCTCCATCGCTGGCGGGATCTTCCATCCTTCATCCATTGGTTTAAAATTTTTCAAAGAAAGTAATGAAAGCGTTCTGGCTGTCACCTCAGTCCACCCTATGTTCGCCGGGCCGCCAGAGCGGGTCCATGGAGGTATCCAGGCCCTCATCGTTGACGAAGTGATGGGGGCACTGAATCGGATGCGTGGGAGGCAAGCTTTTACTGCCTATCTCAATGTGAACTATCGGGGTCCAGCTCCACTTAATGTTGATCTGAGTTTTCGGGCATGGGTCGACAAGATTGAGGGACGAAAAGTATTTTTAAAAGCTACGGGCCAAGAATCAAATAAAACTTTCATGGATGCCGATGGTTTATTTATCGCTCGCGAAGATCAAAATCCAGATGCGAACTAGATAATCACAGTTCTTATTTTTCAGGTCGCAGAGTAGGAAACAAAACGACGTCTCTTATGGTGCCGACGCCTGTCAATAACATTGCTAACCGATCCATACCAATCCCCAGTCCACCGGTTGGGGGCATGCCAAACTCTAACGCCCTGAGATAATCTTCATCTACTGTCATAGCCTCGTCATCGCCATCAGCTTTTTGGGCGGCTTGTGACTCGAAACGCCTACGTTGCTCATCAGGGTCCGTTAATTCACTGAAGGCATTGCATAATTCGCGTCCAGCAAGAATTGCCTCAAAGCGTTCAGTTACTCCTGGTTTGTCTCTGTGTTCACGCGCCAACGGCGAAACTTCAGATGGGTGTTCGGTTACATAAATCGGACCCCACAAATTTGATTCAGTAGTTTTTTCGTAGATCTCTAATACTAATTTTCCAACTCCATAAGTTTCTCTATATGGAACTCCATATTTATCTGCGACTTTACGAATTTCGTCGATTGGCATTTCCAGTGAGAGGGCTTCTCCAGTGGCTTCCTTAATCAGTTCAATCATTGAGGCTCGCCTCCACGGGCGCGCTACATCAAGTGGCTTATCACCGAAGTGCAGAACAGTTGAGCCGGTTAGCTCAATCGCTAAGTACTCGACTAATTCTTCTACAAGATTCATGATGTCTTCGTAGTCGGCGTAGGCCTGATAAAGCTCAAGCATCGAGAATTCGGGATTATGTCTAGTCGATACGCCTTCGTTGCGAAAGACCCTTCCAAGTTCGAAAACCTTGTCAAACCCAGCAACTGTCAAACGTTTTAAATAAAGCTCAGGGGCGACTCGCATATAAAGCTCAAGGTCTAGCGCATTGTGATGGGTGGTAAACGGTCGAGCGTTAGCGCCACCTGGTATCGGATGAAAAATAGGAGTTTCCACTTCTATGAATCCACGTTCTTCAAGAAAATGTCTAGTCAACGACATCATCTTGCTTCTTATCATGAAGGCGTTACGAGATTCTGGGGTTACCCACAAATCAACGTATCTCTGCCGGTACCT
>DMOB01000297.1:0-4048 GCA_003452475.1 Acidimicrobiaceae bacterium
TTAAAGAAAGTCAGTGCTTTATGAGGTAATGTTTCTCGGTCTGGAGCTATGAGCGCGACCATTGGGATCAAGTTCAAGTCCGGTGATGGCGGTAGTTATGCGTTGGGCCGCTTGGCGCGCCCCCCAGAGATTTCCGGCGGCTGGACCCAGAGCAACGGTGGCACTGCGACCCATCACAAAAATCGGGTGAGGACCTAGTCGTAGCGATTGGTCCACAAGAGGGAACCCGTCGATAATCGGAATGTCTTCAAGTATTGGTTGAAGCCACCGCATGGCGTGGATACTGCTTTGGGTACCAGTCGCTAGCCATACCTGGTCGCAATAAACCTCCTCCTCGATGCTTAGGTTTAGTACGCAACCTTTTGGGAGAGTTATTTGTGCCGATATTACCTCGGTTGAATCGAGAATTTTGACTGAGCGTCCGTCGATGGGATCGGTTAGAGATTTGAACATCCAAGCTGGAATAGAGCCGCCGTTGCGGGCAGCCTGTGCTATCTGTATCCGTCGACCTGCATCCGAATCAGCGCAATAGCCCTCTAGGTACTTGGGGCCGAGCCACCCCGGTTCGGTATCAAAGTCTCGTATTTGCAAAGGGCGGCGAGCGATTACCGTCACTGCGGCACCTCTTTGGGTTGCATTGCGCGCCAGATGCGCTGCTGTTAACCCGCCACCGATAATTACGACGTTTTGCCCACAAAGATCAGACATGCCTGGCAGATCAACGTCAAGTGCGTGCTCGATGAGACCTGCTTGGTGGCCTATGAGATTCCAGGTCCACTGGGGGATGAGCCTTTGGTGAGGGTTTGTGGCGATAATAAGGTTTTGAGAGCGAATGATTCCGCTGGAGGTCTCTAATTCAACGCTGTTGTGTTTGCTGCGTAGTGATTTGGGTATCGCTAGTAACGGAGGAGCTAAATTAGCCTCGGCGATGATCTCAGCACAGAACGCAGCGAATGCTTCAGTTGTTGGAGGGTCATACGGAAAGCCTGAACGCGAAAGATCCTGTCGAGCTATAAAGTCCGTTAATGCATACGGATTCGGAGAAGGGTGATGCACGATTGCTGAACGCAAAGTAGCGATTTCAGCGCGTTTAAACTGTTGGGTCCAGCCAGTGAGCCATTCGTTTGATTCATCAATGACTGTTACGTCTGCGCAGGGGTCTGCTTGCTTTAGGTGAAGCGCTGCGGCGAGGCCATGCGGGCCTGCGCCAACGATGCAAGTTTCTGTGGTGATAACCCCATCGAACTTTCCCACATCGGACACCATAATAGGAATGATAATCATTCTTACTATGATTCGTCTACTTCTCACAGCTGAAGCGCTAATCAGCTCACGACTTGTTATCTGCCTTTGTTTGAGCTAAGTCATCACTTTGGGAGAGCAGATTGGCAGCTGATCTGCCATTGTTAATCGAAATCAAGGAGAATGGCCTTAATGCGTTCGGCGCTTGTCAGTAGGTGCGTGATAGTGATCGGATTGATCTCATCCATCCTGCTTGGTTAGGCGACGTGATCATATGTTGAAAGGTTAAGAGGTTCAAAGAATGGCTACTGTGAGCCGTCTTCGGCTTAATCATGAATGGGCTGCGGGCACCATTGGTCCCAAAGAATAAGAGCTGGGCTTTGGGTAGGCGTTTTTGTGAGGTGCATTAAATAAAGAACGTGATTAAAGTGGTGCCTTATGGTCAATAAGGAAAACGGAATTTCTTATGAAACATAGAACTGTCGCTTTGTTAGTGATTGTGTTAACTATCGGTCTCTTTGCTTGTGGGGCGAAGGAGCCATTAGCGGAAAATGGGACTGTCACCGTGCAGGAAGAACAGAGTGATGGTCTGTCCCCGGAGCCGCAAGCTGGAAGTTCAAATGTTGTTTCGGTGGTGACCACGGCTCAAGTTGGAGACAAAATTGAAGCGAGTGTGACGCCTCCGAACCCGGAGACTGAATCGAGTTCCGATTCTTCATTGAGCGCACTAAGTCTTTTGTCTACTCCGTTGGTAGCTGTGAACGACTACTGGGGTGTTCAACCGTTCAGTACTCGAGAGAACGAGCTTGGAATCCAATTCCATAATGGTTTTGACTACTTCACTGAGTATGAGGAAGTTGCGCTTCAAGCAATCTCGCCTGGTCGTGTCATGTTTGTAGAAATATTCGAGAGACCTCCTGATGGCGCGTTCCAAATTAATTTGGCGTGGCAGACCCCAACCGGTGAAGTGATCTCGTACAGCCTTGAGCCATCGGCTGGACCCGCTGACGCTGCGAAAATTGCTGAGCAAAAAGTACTTGCTGAGAAAATGATGGAATCGATGACGGTACAAAGTGGTGATTCAGTCAGCCAGGGGCAGTTTCTTGGTTATTTGTATGGTCAAGATGAATGGGCGCACGTGCACATGACCTTAAAGACGAATAATCGTGGATCAGAGCAGTGGTTGTGTCCTGCCGACTTTATGTCAGAAATAGATGAATCTGACCTTCTTATCAAGTCGAAGGTATGGGCAGACCGCCTTTACAAAGGTTCGAAAAAGCCGGAACTCTGCAACTACTAGGTAACTCTCTGTCGCATCGAGAAGCCTACGCTCCAACCTTTGATTGCTTGTCTTCATCTCAGCGTTGAGCATGTAAGTGTTTTGATTGCGACGCAACTTTGGTGCTCTCCCATTGTCGGTACAATAGGCGTGAGATGATGAACTTTGCCGTTACTGCCAACGCGAATGCAGTTTCTGACGACGCTCTTCATAACCTCTCGGTGACGCCATGAGCAATCACGCTAAAAAGACCATTTGGATTTTCGGAGATCAACTTAATCTCGGTATCAGTTCATTGCAGGGTCAGATACCGGGTGAGTGTCGTATCTTGATGGTAGAGAGTTTTCAAAAAATAGAATCCAAGAATTGGCACGCTCAACGGCAGCATGTAGTGATCTCAGCGATGATGCATTTCGCTGAGGAGCTCAGAGAAAAAGGGTTTGAGGTTGATTACCTACTGGCGGCATCTTTTAAGAAAGGCTTAGAGAGGCACTGTCAAAATAATGCAGTAACGGAAGTCTCAGCGATGGAGCCTTCAAGTTGGAAATGTCGGGAATTTCTTGAAAAAAATGGAATTCGTATAGTCCCCAACAACCAGTTTATTTGCAGCTATTCGGAGTTTGCTGAATGGTCAAAGTCTCGTAAACAACTGCGACTTGAAGATTTCTACAGGTGGCAGCGAAAGCGTCTCGCAGTGCTAATGAGCGACGGAGACCCTGCGGGTGGGCGTTGGAACTTCGATTCAGACAACAGAGAACCCCCTCCAAAAGATGGAAGAGTTTGGCCTTCACCAGTCAAGTTTCCTCTTGACACAACCGATGAATTGGTTCTCAGTCGACTATCTGATGGGTGGGGTAAATATCCAGAAGGAATATGGCCGGTCACAAGAGCACAAGCACTGGTCAGACTGCAAGAATTTATCGATACCGGCCTGCCTCAATTTGGAACTTATGAGGACGCCATGCTGGCGAGCGAATGGAAGCTATCTCACTCCTGTCTAAGTTCATCCCTCAATCTAGGTTTGTTGCACCCCAGCGAAGTGTTGGCAGCCGCCGAAAAAGCATATAACGATGGTGCTGCGCCGCTAAATAGCGTCGAAGGCTTTATACGTCAAATATTGGGTTGGCGGGAGTACATCTGGGGTTTGTATTGGCTTTGGATGCCCGATTACGCAGAATCTAATTTCTTTAGTGCGGATCAGGCGGTTCCTCCGGTGTTTTTGGGTGCCGCGGAGACCGGGATGAGGTGCGTCAGCTCAGCCATGAATCACCTTCGAGACTATGGATATGCACATCACATCGAGCGGCTCATGATTTTTGGAAATCTCGCCCTCACGGCAGGGATAAACCCACAAGCAATGACAGAGTGGATGACTGCTTCATTTGTTGACAGCTCAGAGTGGGTGATGGTTCCAAACGTAGTTGGAATGGCGTTGTACGCCGATGGCGGTTCTATGTCGACCAAGCCATACGCAAGTGGTGGAGCCTACATCAATCGAATGAGTGACTCTTGTCGAACCTGCAGCTT
>DMOB01000310.1:0-4643 GCA_003452475.1 Acidimicrobiaceae bacterium
AATGAGCCCAGAAAGAAGCCTCTGGCGAAGAGCCGTTATTAGCTTCATAGGTTTGAAGGAAAGACTCTGCTGTGACTCCGGTGCTTTGGTTCGTGTTCTCTCCGTATCGAAGATCCGGGCCAGAAATAAACATGCCATCCGCTTGATCAAGACCCATGAAGCTGGACACCTGAAGACCATCCGCAGCAAGCAATGTCACGTTTTCAAGACCTGCTACCGTGGGAGCCTGCGCAGCGATAAAGTCGCCCGCAGGTTGGAAGATTGGGAAGAATAGTGCCTCAGGAGACCCAGCTGCTACTTCCGTAAGGACAGGAACCATGTCGGTGTCTTCTTTGTTGATACCAGTGAAGCCGGTCATTGTTCCACCGAGTGCTTCAAAAGCGTCTGAAAAAGCTTGAGCTAGACCTTGGGTGTAAGGATCACCATCATGAATAGCAGCTGCGGTAGTCATACCGAGCTCATCATGAACAAATTTAGCCATGGCCGCACCTTGGAATAAATCATTATGAGCTGTTCGGTAATAACCTGCGTGCCAGTCTTTGCCAGCATTACCTACTAAATCAGAGGTCAACGAAGGCGAAGTATTTGACGGTGAAATCATTACCATGCCAGCAGCACTGATTAATGGTGATGCAGCGGTAGCAGCACCCGAACAAGAAGTTCCGATAACTCCAACGACTGACTCGTCAGCCACAATAGTTTGTGCTGCTGCCTGTCCACCATCAGCGGAGCACAGATCATCAAGACCGGTACCCATGCTTACGCTGAATCCGTTAATATCACCGAAATCAGCAATGGCTTGTTCTACGCCCCTCTGGTTAGGCAATCCCAAGAAAGCCACGTCGCCTGTGATGGCGTTAAGCGAACGAATTTGAATGTCATCACCAGACTCAACTGTAACGGTCCCTAAGGAACCATCTCCGAGACCGCTTCCGGTTACGCTCTCTGAGTCGGAATCGCTACCGCATGCAGCGGCAACCATCGTAAATGCCAGCAGCAAGCCTAGCATTCTAAAAAACTTGGACTTCATGGATTCACCCCTCCAGGCGTGTTAATGAGGGATGTGATATCCCAAATTATGATATCTATAACCGTATCGTTATAGCATCACATGAGTCTAGGCCATAGAACACTGACGTCATAACCACTTGCGATGTTTCGCCCAAAGATTTGGGTGAGCAATCAAGGGGCCTAGATGAGCTTTCAGCTGAACGAGATCATAGATAACCTCTAAATAATGCCTTCTCAATTCCTGCAACCCACTAAGTCGCTTTGAACCTCAACCCTTCTAAAAGCAGTACTTCTCCAGAACTTTTATTTGTCCTCGGAGGCATCTCTCAGTACAGCGGCGCTGCTACCGCCGTTAGTTTATTTGAGAACATAAGACCTGGTGGGGTCGCTCTACTAAGGGTTCTGGCTGCAGCTGTTGCAATAATTTCTTTTCGAAGGTCCTGGAAACGGAAATGGAATAAAAAAGATTTAGTTTGGGCTAGCGCTTTCGGCATCGTCTTGGCCGTCATGAATCTGTCAATTTACCTAGCGATTGAAACTCTCCCTCTAGGAAATGCAGTCGCAATAGAATTTCTCGGTCCAATCGCCGTGGCAGCAGTCGGGGCTAGAACAATTAAGTCTGCCTCCTCTTTAGGTCTTGCTTCCGTAGGTGTAATAATCCTGGCAGGGGTTCAGCCCTCCGGTACGGCTCTCGGGATACTATTCGCCTTAATAGCCGGACTGATGTGGGCGGCATACATAGTTCTGGGTCACCAAGTGGCAAGACACGGCGCAGCTATCGATGGTCTTGGCGTAGGCATGCTCATAGGAGCGTTCGTCATAGCTCCATTCGGAATCACCGAAATGGGCGCCGCCTTTAGCTCTCCAAGTATTTTGGGCTTGGCGCTACTCACTGGGGTCCTTTCGAACGTCATTCCTTACAGCATTGACCAAAACGTTCTAAGTCGTATTAGCCGTTCTCGCTTTGCATTCCTCCAAGCCCTGCTACCAGTTACTGCCTCAGTAATAGCTTTTCTTTTTTTAAATCAGGAAACTAGTTGGGCCGAAGTGGGAGGAATTAGCTTAGTTATAGTTGCAATCCTTATTAGAGGTAGTGACCACTCGCAGTTGAAATAGATTTTGGTACTAACCCACAAAAATATTAATTAGGAAGGCTTTATGTCCGAACTCCAATACGAACCTATGGAGCACATGGAAAAACTCCAATGGATGTTAGACACGAACGGCTGGGGTATCGAGCCCGTAAAGCCAATCACTGGGGATTCTCCGCGCGCTGGGTACTCATACACATTCGGTTTAAAGTCGTTAATTGGCTACCCCGATTTAGCTATATTTGGGCTAGCTCCCGCCGCTGCTCGTGGTTTGCTTGACTTAATTATTACTCACTTACGCTCCGGCGGAGAGCTCCCGGTTGGACAACCCTTCAATGGGTTATTAGATAACGATCTTGTTTCTGTTCTCGTTGATGTTGCACTTCCCAGACATGCTGCGTTATTTCCTACTCTTCCTTTGATCTACAAAAACGATGAATGGCAGGTCCGTCAGTTCATATGGCCCGATCGTTCTGGTGCACTGCCGTGGGATGACACGTGGCCAGAAGAGTTAAGGTTTGCGCAGCCAATACTTAACTCGTTTTGATTAGAAAAGTGGACTTCGCCAAGTTTTCGCTGCAATCCAACCTAAAAGACCAAACAACAGAACTGACCCAACAAGCAACGCCCAAGTAGTCAACCTAGAACCATTTCGATAACGAATCCCTACGCAATAACCAGATATGAATCCCGCTAGAAGTCCGCCAAGGTGGCCACCAACTGAGACGTTAGGGCCAAGGAAAGACAAAATAATATTTACGATTATCAGTGTTCCTAAACCTTCTTGCCATGGGTCTTTCCCATCTTTCTGTTCGATAACGAACACCGAGGCCATTAAACCGTAAACGATGCCAGAGGCACCAACCGTCGGATTCATCGGCGTTAGTAACAACGCGCCAGCTGACCCACCAAGCGCTGAAACAAAACATATTAAGGCAAAGTAAGACGTCCCAACGTTCCTTTCTAAACGGCGCCCTAGGAGGAAGAGCATCAACACATTGAGAAGAATGTGTCGCAAGTCTGCGTGAAGAAAGGCCCCCGTTAAAAGCCGCCACCACTCATTGAGCTCTGCTATCGGGACTCCCCAAACTGACATGTCAACAAGAACATCTCGACGCAACGAATACTGGCCTATTTTTTTAAGATCGTGGGTCAAGAAAAAAGCGAAAAAATTCAGTGCAACTAGTGTCAGGATTCCAATCGGCTGTATAAATAGTGGTCGCTTAAAGCTCACGGATACAAAGTCGCTTTTCGAGTAGTAGTGTCATCACATGAAATTCGGAATAATGTTTGCTAACACTGGGCCATTTGTCGAACCAGAAGCTGCTATTAATTTAGCGCAAGCGGCCGAAGCCGCCGGATGCGAGTCAATCTGGACAGTTGAACATGTTGTTGTCCCTAAAGGATACAAATCAGCCTACCCCTACGCCAAGGACGGACGAATGCCAGGGGACAAAGAGGACATAGACATTCCTGACCCACTTATCTGGTTGGCTTACATTGCGTCCGCTACATCAACAATAAAGTTAGGGACTGGAGTAATGATCGTCCCGCAACGCAACCCCCTGGTCACAGCAAAAGCTGTTGCTACTCTAGACCGCCTATCTAAAGGCAGGATGATTTTGGGAGTCGGGTCTGGTTGGTTGGAGGAAGAGTTTGACGCTCTAGGTGTATCTTTCGACGATAGAGGCAACAGGACAGATGAGTACTTGCAGACTTACAGAGCTGCCTGGGAAAATGATGTGGCAGGATTTAATGGTGAATTCATTTCATTTAACGACGTCTATGTCCGCCCTCAGCCTTCAAGTCATCACATTCCCATTATTGTTGGCGGGCATAGCAAAAGAGCAGCACGCAGGGCTGGAGAAATCGGCGATGGGTTCTTTCCCGGTCGAGGAAAGCCATCCGAGCTTGCCGTATTATTCAATTACGCTAAAGAATGTGCTGAGCGAGCCGGTCGAAACCCAGATGCCTTAGAGTTCACTGCTGGTGGGCCAACTACAGCGGAATACGTGGAACAATTAGCTTCGATAGGCGTTTCTCGGATGATTGTCCCACCATTACAGCCCGAGCAGTTTGATAGCTTCGCCAGCAATGTCATCACTCAATTCGGAAGTTCATAAAAATGATTAACAACTTATTTAACTTCATCGATTCATCACCCTCTCCGTTTCATGCCAGCGAAAACGCCGCAACGTCACTTAGCAACGCCGGATTTAATGAAGTTCCAAGTTCTGCTTCTTGGAATTCGAATCGGAAATCGTTTCTTAAAACTGGCGGCTCCATAGTTGCTATTTCAGCCGCCGACAAAATTGATCCAAAGCGTCTGGTATTTAATATTGTCGGCGCCCACACCGACAGCCCAAATTTGAGAATAAAGCCGATTCCCGACCGCAATAGCGTTGGCTATCAACAATTAGGAGTTGAAATATATGGAGGTGCTCTTCTTAATTCGTGGCTTGATCGAGATCTTGGTCTCTCTGGCCAAGTCTGCACGAAAGAAGGACACGTTATCAAAAAGCACCTGTTCCGATCCGATCA
>DMOB01000227.1:0-12322 GCA_003452475.1 Acidimicrobiaceae bacterium
GTTGTCTCAGGGCTTCCAAACATAACGCCAATTTTTTCGCGCAGCTGATTGATAAAGATGCAAATAGTGTTGGTCTTATTTAAGTTTGCTGTGATTTTTCGAAGTGCCTGAGACATCAGACGTGCTTGAAGGCCAACATGCGATTGACCCATTTCTCCTTCAATCTCAGCGCGCGGCGTTAGGGCCGCTACCGAGTCGATAACCAAGACATCAATTGCTCCTGATCTAATGAGCATGTCCGTGATCTCTAACGCTTGTTCGCCTGTATCCGGTTGCGAGATAAGGAGTTCATCGACGTCAACACCAATGTTTCTTGCATATTCTGGGTCCATAGCATGTTCCGCATCAATGTAAGCACAGGTCCCGCCTATGCGCTGTGCTTCAGCCACTACATGCATAGCTAATGTAGATTTACCTGAGGCTTCCGGCCCAAAAACTTCACAGACTCGGCCTTTAGGTAAGCCTCCGATACCTAGCGCTATGTCGATAGCAAGGCTGCCAGTGGAAACCGCCTCGGTTTTCATTTGCCCGCGATCACCCATCTTCATAACTGATCCTGCACCGAACTGTCGTTCAATTTGAGATAGTGCCATGTCTAGAGCTTTTTCTCGTTCCACGATATGTCCTCCTAGGACTTGCCGTAAGGCTTTGCGTTGCCGGGCGGTAGCCCAATGTCGTTGGTGGAATCGTAAAACACGGGTGGGACACCCATACCATGCCGACACCCTTAGAGTATCTACGAACACCTGTTCGGTCAAGCACCGAACAGGTGTTTGTATATAGATTTGACGACATCTACTAAAAAGATGCGCGATGCTCTGGTCATGAGCCCTATCGATGAAGACAACACTTACGATCTTTTGCACATCACCCGCGAACGCGGAGTTGCGTTCGCCACCATAGACGCGCCGCCTATAAACGTCATGACCCCAAGCTTGTTCAAAGAACTAGCTAAGTTTGGTACAAGCGCCGCAGCCGACAATTCAGTTCGCGCAGTCGTCTTACGCAGCGCGGATCCAGATTTTTTTATTGCGCACTTTGATGTTTCTGCAATTCTTCAGTTCCCCGTCGAAGGAGAAGCAGTACGGCCAGCAGAAATTGCTGGCTTTCACGCCATGTGCGAAACGTACAGATTGATGCCTAAGCCGACGATTGTCGAGCTAGCGGGAAGAGTCGGGGGTGGCGGCAGCGAATTGGCTATGTCCTGCGACATGCGCTTCGGAGCAATAGGCAAAACAACTATCAACCAAATGGAAGTGCCTTTGGGGATCTTGCCGGGCGGCACAGGAACCCAGCGACTTCCTCGTCTAGTAGGACGAAATCGCGCTATGGAGATCATCCTCGGAGGCGTCGACATCGACTCGCAAACAGCCGAATCTTGGGGGTATCTAAATAGAGCGATAGCTCCGGAGGATTTGAGTCAATTCGTTAGCGAACTTGCCTACCGAATTGCGAGCTTTCCACCAACTGCGGTTGCCCTCGCCAAAGAGTCAGTTAACAATGCTGACACGCTACCGCTGCGCGAAGGAATGCTCGAAGAGCAATATCTTTTCCAGCAGCTTCTAAGAACTGACGAAGCAAAACCGAGCATGGAAAGATTCCTAGAAATCGGTGGGCAAACTCGCTCCGGAGAAAAAAGAATGGGTGACCTCGCAACAGAAATCTCTACTACTTAAGGCGACGAGATAGTGAGAATAGAATCGCTCTAGCGAAAAGATGGTGCTACTTTTTCGATGAACAAATCCATCGAATGTTTTTTCTTGGACATTTCACCGAACGTAAAATCCGGAACTATCAATTCGTTCACGCCATGGGATTCATACTCAGCAACTACCTCAATAACTTCTGATGGCGTTCCTACGATGGTTGCTCTTCCAAAATCGCGATCACGCAGCTTCGCTAAAGATTTTTCGTCCTCTGAAATGAACATCAAAGCCACCGCAGATCGACTGATTTCCTTTGGGTCCCGGCCAAGGTCAGAGCAATGAGCATCGAGAACCCCGCAGAGTTCTCGAATGTCTTGAGGCATTCCCCAATAATTCCATTCATCGGCAAATCGAGCTGTGGTTTTCAAAGTCCGCTTACGACCTCCACCGCCTATCAACAGAGGCACTTTTTTTTGAATTGGCTTAGGGTCAAGAGGCGCATCAACAATTTGATAATGCTTGCCCTCGAAATTAGTACGGCGCTCGGCCAGCAAAGAAGTAATAATTTCCACCGACTCATCCAACATATCCAAACGGCCCTTCAACGTGGAAAAGTCGAAGTCGTATTTGTCATGCTCATTCTCCTGCCAGCCAGCACCGATCCCCAAAACCACTCGGCCACCGGAAATATGGTCAATCGTCGTAGCTATTTTTGCGGTTAACGCCGGGTTCCTGTAGGTGTTGCCTGCTACCAGTGGCCCAATCCGCACACGCGGAACCAACGCTGCCACAGCAGCAAGAATCGACCACGCTTCATGGATCGGCTCGTCAACATTATCCGCGTTCGGCATGAAATGATCCGCGTACCAGATTCCATCCCATCCAGTCGCTTCAGCGTGCAAGCAACCCTCAATCGTGTCATCCCAAGATTGCCCGTTACCAGTCCAGAAACTAAATCTCATAAAGAGGAGCCTGCCAGAAAGAAGTTGCACTTGCTCATTTAATGAACTCGAAGCAAGTAATTAGAACGTGTCGAATCTGCACAAAAATTCTCTAGCTAGATGCGAATTACTAAAATAGATTTCTACTTTGGACTTTTCTCTTGCCGCAAACTTGAGAGCCAACTTCAAATTATTTTGTTGTTAAACGGTCAGAAAATATTATTCCTAACGCTTTCACTCCAAGATTCTCTAATCAGCGACACCTCTAAATCGGCTACCGAAACTAGGAATGGTCTTGCAAATAACGGCGGAGCAAGTTGAGCATCGATATACAACTATTCTGGCGGATTCGTTCCATATCTCCAGGCAAGCGTACCTCTTCAACATGCTCGAATCCCTCTTTCGATATCGCCAACCATGCAGTCCCAAAAGGAAACATTTGACTCGAAGTATTCGGATCTTCCACACCTGTCACGGCAATACCAACATCAGCAACTAACACATCTCGGGCCTTTTTGGCTAGTTGCAGAGCCTTCTGAGGGCCCGGATAGCTATCGGGTTCACCCTGAACCAGATAAGAAAGAATGCCAGGACCATGCGCTACTACGCCACCAACAAAAGCATTGCTAGACGTCGCCGCCGCAGATAAACGGTTTGTTATGAATCCGCCGGTAATTGTTTCGACAACACCAAGAGTCAAACCTGACGCTTCAAGCAAATTCAATACTGTTGACTCCATAGTGGATTCGTCCACGGCGAACACAAGATCTCCCAAAATCTTTCTCAGCTGAAGTTCTTCCTCATTCAGCATCGCCTCAACTAACTCTCCATCACTCGCTTTTGCCGTTACTCGGACTTTTATTCCTTCGACCCCACTCGCCAAAAAAGCTAACGTTGGGTTCCCAACATCATCAAGCTCTTTCATTCGGCTAGCTAACATTTCAGCTAAGCCAGACTCGCTTTGCCCCCAAGTGCGCAGCACTCTGCTGTCGATAACCGCCGTTTCACCCGATCTCTGCTGCAGGTCGGGAATAATTGTCCCCAAAAACATCTCTTTCATCTCATAGGGAACACCTGGCACCGCATATAACACTTTCTCTGATTCGCCCTCCCGAGCGAATGGCACAACTAGGCCAGGTGCAGTGCCCGGTTGCTGAGATATAGCTACGGCGCCTGCAGGAACCATCGCTTGACGAAGGTTGTTCGCTGGCATTTCTCTGCCGCGCATTCTGAACATCTCTTCTATTCGAGCAGCGATTACCTCATCCATAACCAGCTCAACACCCATGACTTTTGCGATAACTTCACGTGTAATATCATCTTGGGTTGGCCCAAGCCCCCCACACATTATGACAGCATCACTACGATCAAGAGCAAGATTCACAGCAGCTTCTATTCGATCCCAATTGTCACCAACTTTTGTTTGGTAGTGACTGTCGATTCCCGCTAGGGCCAAATGTTCACCCATCCAAGATGAATTGGTGTCAACTATTTGACCTAAAAGCAACTCTGTTCCAACTGCAATGATTTCACACTTCATAACAAGACTTTAATACGGCAAGTCATAACGGTGTGGACTATTACGAGGGCCAGCAGCGGTCAGGCTTACAACCTTAGGGCGAGGTAGCTGGACCTAATTGCTCAGCCGCTAGCTTCCGGGCGCTAATCCAATATCCGACCCCTGTTTGCAAGGTTAGTAATGTTGCTAGCCACAAAAGAGCAGTTGCAACCCAATGCGCAGAGGACTCAATCGGTGGTATTACCGCAAATCCAATGGCCCAAAGCTGAACGAAAGTTTTCCACTTAGCAAGACGAGTTGCCGGCACTGTTATACCTTTTCGTCCCGCTTTTGATCGATATATGCTCACCAATAATTCACGCAGCATAATAATGCTCACTGGCAGCCAGTGAAACTGGCCGATACTAACTAGCGCACACATTCCACCTAGGACCAGAACTTTGTCAGCTAGCGGGTCAAGGAAAGCTCCCGATCTCGTTTCCCCGTGCTTTCGCGCCAGCCATCCATCTAAAGAGTCCGTTATTCCTATAGCGAAGCCAACAAGGAACGTGAGCCACATCGGTTCTTTCGTGATGACTAGCAAAACAAAAATTGGCGTTGCCATAATCCGAGCAACGGTCACAAAATTTGCAGGAGTAGCTATGGCCGTAGGGCCATAGGTTCGGTTATTCCCGAGCCACTTCATTTTGACTTTGCTTGTCCGCTCAAAGACTCAGTAGTTGCACCCAAATCAGGGCCATCAGACCATGTTAATTTGACGTCGTGAAATTCTCCGACAGCTAAGTCCTCCGAAACGTGCACTACACCGTCAATTTCAGGCGCCTCGCGATGGCTTCTACCGATACCTGGTGAATCAACTAGAATTCGTACCCTGGAACCAACCATTTCATCATTATGCGCCGCCGTTATACCATCCTGAATTTCGCTTAATTCTGCGTGCCGTTCCAACATTAAGTTACGAGGCACTTCGTTATCTAAGTCAGCGGCGTAGGTTCCTTCTTCCTTAGAGTAGGTAAACAAACCACACCAATCGAGTTGCGCATCCTGAAGCCATTCAACTAGTCGAGCCTGATCATCTTCAGTTTCTCCAGGATACCCAACTATAAAGTTGGACCTGAAAGCTGCATCTGGCGCTAATTCGCGTATTCGAGATATTCGTTCTAGAAAACGATCTCCGTCTCCCCAACGGCGCATCCGCCTTAGATGAGGCTTAGACACATGCTGCAACGACAAATCAAAATATGGCACACCGGTCGCTAAAACAGCTTCAATCAGATTCTCCGTCAGATCAGATGGATATAGGTATAACAACCGCACGCGATCTACGACAGCAGCGACCTTGTCCACTAGCGGAACTATCGAACCACCCTCACCGCGATCCTTGCCATAGCTCGCCAGGTCTTGAGCCACTAGAACGACTTCCCGTACGTCTAGTTCCTCGACTTCTCGCAAAATTGACTCAGCTTCGCGACTGTTTTGAGGCCCTCTGAAAGAAGGAATAGCGCAAAACCCGCAGCTCCGATCACAGCCTTCAGCAATTTTCACGTAAGCCCATGGAAGCGCCGATGGAGGCCGCCGGAGGTTTAACAAATCTAGTTTTGGCAATAGCGGTGCAGCCTCAGCATGAAGACCTATCGGTTTCAAAGTTAAGTTAACTGGCACACCAAAACCCGCTACTTGGTCTACTTCCGGGAGCGCATCCGCCAATTCATCGCCATAACGCTCAGCCATACACCCAGTCACTACAAGTTGAGCATCTGGAGAACGTTCATCTTCTATTGCCAAAATAGTGTTTATAGATTCTTCTCGCGCTTCCTCAATAAACGCACATGTGTTGACCACAATGAGATCAGCAGCATCAGCACTGACGACAGGCTCCATCCCGTCGTCAAGAAGC
Source organism: Acidimicrobiaceae bacterium (assembly GCA_003452475.1). Taxonomy (GTDB): domain Bacteria; phylum Actinomycetota; class Acidimicrobiia; order Acidimicrobiales; family Poriferisodalaceae; genus UBA9040. The sequence continues at coordinate 6,004 of DMOB01000227.1, forward strand.
GTCCCAACAATTTTGTCAGAATCAACTTGGTTTTTAGGACAACCCAAAGTGTGAATGAAAAAGCGTTTCGCCGGTTCGGCCATGAAAAAACAAGGTTACGCCTCTCAGAGCACAAGTTGGCAACATCCCAATGAATCCATGTTCGATTAGCCTAGAGGTGTGCCAATAAACCAGTCTTCGGCTAACACAAAAACAGAAATTTTAGTAGAAGGCATGAGCTGCAGCGCCTGCGCAGCGCGAATCGAAAACGCTCTCAAAGAAGTTCCGGGAGTTTTTGAGGCACACGTCAATTTCGCAACTGCTAGATCCACTATCAGTCACAACCCTGAAACCACAAAAAATCTGCTAGTTAAAACAATTTCTGACTTGGGATACACAACACCAAAACACATAGACGGAACCGAAATTCATTCCCGCCAAGAAAAATTTTTGAAAATTCGGCTAATACCTGCGATCTCCGCAGCCGTTATCTCAATGGTTTTGACCATGGCTATTTCATCCAGACTGGGTGACATCGCAACAGCGACTCTTGCAACAATTTCTGTGTTCTGGTGCGGATCAAAGTTTCACCGGGCCGCTCGCATTCAGCTACTGCAAGCATCGCTCGGCATGGATTTTTTAGTGTCTTTGGGCACTCTCGCATCATGGCTCTGGTCATCCATAGCGTTACTTTCAGGCAGTCAAAACCATCTGTATTTCGATGCTGCATCCGTTATCACCGCATTCGTCCTCCTAGGCAAATGGTGGGAGGCCAGAGCAACTCTGTATTCAGGAGCTGCCCTTCATGACCTAGCTGCTTCTCGGAACCAAAAGATTCGACTTATCGATGGATCAGATGTCACTCTTGATTCTTTGCAAATCGGAGCCGAATTCATTGTTCGACCAGGTGAGACAGTTGCGACCGATGGAACAGTCGTAACAGGCATCTCTGATGTAGATACAGCAATGCTCACCGGGGAATCGCAACCGCGCTCCATGACTACGGGTGACCTAATTCTCGGTGGGTCTATAAATGGCGATGGAACTCTAACTATCAGAGCTACAGCGATCGGAGCAGACACAGCCGCCGCAAAAATTGTTCGTTTGGTTGAAGAGGCCCAAGGCAGCAAAGCTCCAGTTCAAAAAATGGCGGACCGAATAGCTCAATTTTTTATTCCATGCATCATAGTATTAGCTATCGGGACCCTGACAGTTCGTCTTCTGATTGGCCATCAATCCGAAGACGCCTTCACTGCAGCGGTAGCAATATTGATAGTCTCCTGCCCTTGCGCCCTCGGCTTAGCAACTCCGTTAGCCGTTTTAGTAGGCACTGGTAAAGCTGCGAAGCTCGGCATAATTATTCGAAGTGCCGCCGTATTAGAAGATACTCGCCGTGTCACTCACATCGTTCTGGACAAAACAGGAACGATCACTAACGGTGACCTGTGCGTCGCAAAAATCGTCACCCCAAATGGCAACAAAGAATTACTCATGGATTTGGCTGCAGCCCTCGAATCTCGATCTGAACACCCCATCGCACGAGCAATCAGCAGTTGTGCATCTAACGTCCTCGAGATTAAGAACTTCAAAAATTTTCCAGGCCTTGGAATTGAGGGCGAAGTCGCAGGGGTTTACGCAAGAGTAGGTAAAGCAAATTTCTTTGAAGATATGTTGCCAGAACTTCGCAGCGAAATTGAACACACGGATTCTACTCATGTTCTGGTCGGTCGTGACCAAACAGCAGAAGCCATAATTCTGTTAAGCGACGAGATCCGACCAACAGCCAAAGTGGCTGTAGCAAAACTTAAAAAAATGGGCATCAAGGTAACTCTTCTATCCGGTGACAATAAAAATTCTTGTAACCGGGTTGCTAATAAAATCAACATTTCCAGAGTAATTTCTGAGGTGCTACCAGACGCTAAACAAACCGAAATTTCTCGGCTTCAAGCAACAGGCGACAGAGTCGCCATGGTCGGCGACGGCATAAACGATGCCCCAGCCTTAGCTAAAGCAGACCTAGGCATAGTGATGGGTTCTGGATCAGACTTAGCACACAAATCTGCTTCTCTCATTGTTGTGAATAATGACCTACTAAGCGTCGTAGATGGAATCGCACTTTCTCGGCAGACCATGAAGACCATTAGGGTCAATCTTTTTTGGGCATTTCTCTACAATGTTTTGGCAATTCCCTTAGCAATGTCAGGAATGCTCCACCCGATGCATGCATCGGCTGCAATGGCTCTATCTTCAATTTTCGTAGTCAGCAACAGCCTTCGACTCCGAAGATATGCAGCCTCAAGGTCTTCGACCTTTCACGTGCCAGGGCACAAATCGAACTGACTTCAAGAGAAGCAACCCGCTGCTAGCTCTGGACAACATCAGAAGCTAAAACAAGACGAAAAACCCACTCAATACCCACAGGGCTAGTTCTGAGTCGTAACCTCATTTGTGTGAAGCGCATCACTCAGCAGATTCTCAGCGAAAACGAAGTTCTTGAGAAACTTCGTTCGAAACGAGCCGAACTTGGTTACAGAGCCATGTTCAGTTCATACCTCGGCGGCGTCGTCACCGACCCAGCCTTAATGCAAATACCTATAGATGATCATTTAGTACATCGTGGTCATGGCGTTTTCGACACTTGCACACTGGGAAATGGCTACCTATACCGACTAAGCATTCACTTGGACCGGCTTTTGCAAAGCGCAAAACTCGCACGAATAGACCACCCTTGGTCTAAAGCTGAGCTAGCTGAGATCATTACCGAAACCGCTTCTATTTCTGGTGCACAGAACGGTTCAATACGTTATTGGTTAAGCGTCGGACCAGGCGGATTCTCGCCTAGCCCCAAAGAGTGCAAAGAGGCATGCTTCTACTGTATTGTTTTCGATCCCGTTCCCCTAAGCGGCGCATCTGATTCAAAACTGAAAGGAATTCCAGAAGCGACAGTTCGAGGAGTTCCCATGAAACCACCTCTCCTGGCCAAAATTAAATCAAATAACTATTTACTCAATGTGCTCACGCACATGGAAGCAGTCGACTCGGGAGGAACCTTCGGAATTCTGGTAGACGACGACGGTTACGTCGCCGAATCTTGCGTTCTTAACACAGCCTTCGTAGATAAACGGGGGGTACTACGAACACCGCCCTTCGAGGGAATTCTCACTGGCACAACTATCCAGCGTTGTATGGACTTGGCGCAAAAACAATTGATTCCTGAAGGCCTGCTCACAGGATTAGAACAAGCTCCAGTCAAAGCTTCTGACGTAACCGGAGATCAAATTTCAGAAATGTTCGTCTGCGGCGGCGATACCCATATCTACCCGGTCACGTCATGGGATGGAATTCAGGTTGGACAAGGAAAAGTCGGGCCGGCGACACAACGCCTAATCGACTTGGTTGAAGGAGAAGCCGACGGGTCCGTTCAGGGTGACCACAGCGATTACACCAAAATCTATTACAAAGCTTAATATGTGGCTAGAAATAACCTCAGTCCAAAACCTCTCGTCCGACATGCTCACATACCCGCCCCTCAGAATCTCACCTGTATCTGATATCACCGGGCACACGTCAGTGGTTCGTCACCGATCTAAGATTAATTCGTGACAGCTATAAGTGATCCTCGACCTCAGCCTGAAAAATTTCCGACTGATATTCCGATCGTTCGCGTGCGTCAAAAGGAGATAGAAGATTTCACGAAAGCGCTTCGGAATTCAACGGCTCGGGCTATAGACACAGAGACGGTCTACCACCCTGATGCTTTCACTGAAGGCCCTGGGCAGCTCCGAGTAATATCTGCTGCAACAAAATTTGCTGATGGCACTGAAACCGCCTGGGTAATTGACGCAAACGAAATTTCAGTTGAAAGTCTTGCTAACGCTCTCTCAGGTATCACCGCAGATGCATGGAACGCGAATTTCGATTCGCGTGTAATCGACCGAGACATATTTGCGCCAGCTAAAGAATTAGGTCTTCACGTCGAGCCGTTACATTGGTGGGATGCCCAACTAGCGGACGCGTTGCTCTATCAGGGTCTAAGCGGCTTTAACTTCTACCACGGTCTTGCTTGGGCATCAGAATCGTACTTAGGGATTCACGCAGAAGGTAAAGGCACCACACAACTTTCTTACACCGCTGATTCAGCTCTTACCGAACAACAAGTTATGTATGCCGCGTCTGACGCTATCCAAACCATGTGGGTCGCTGAAAAAATCAGGGGTAGGATCAGCCACTCTTCGTTAGATACTATTTGCGAGCTCGAGCAACGGGCTAGACCCTTCCTTGATCAAATGGAACGAGCAGGGTTACCTTTCAACTGGGAAACTTGGCAAGAAGAGCTAACCGCAATGGAGTTGGATCGAAAGGGCGTAGTCACCCAGCTCGCCCAAATGAGCGGAGGTGGCCAAGCCTCACTATTCTCGGAGGCGCTCGAACCATCTTGGAATCCTTCTAGCGAAGCGCAAACAAAAGAAGCACTTAACATCTGGGCTACGCACTATGTGCGACAGTGGGCTAAGGAGCACCTCGGCGAAGATCGTACTCTCCTCCCCAGCGATTCTCTAAATGCTTCAACTCTTGAACAAATTGGTGGTGCAATGTGCGAACTTCTGCTCAGGCATCGTGAGTTAAGCAAAATATTGTCGACTTATGGCGACAACATCAAAACCCATCTCAGATCAGATGGACGACTTCATCCTGAATATTTGCAAGTAGTAGGAACTAACACAGGTCGATTAGCAAGCAGGAACCCGAACGCCCAAAACTTAACACCCAAAATGAAAAGCCATATCCGACCTAAAGAACATGACCGCGTTTTCATACATACTGACCTGTCACAAGCGGAACTAAGGTTCGTAACCCAAGTAGCTTCAGATACTAGTATGCGAGCAGCCTTTCAAAAGGGCGTCGATATTCACGAAGCTACAGCAGAGAGAATGTTTCAAGTTGATATGGCCGAGTTGACCAATACCGATTCTCTGGCTCATGCTGAATTCCGAAATAAAGCTAAGAAAATTAACTTTGGAATTGTTTACGGACAACGCGGAGCCGGGCTAGCTCGAAGCCTTACCCAATCAGGTGTACCCACTTCCACAGAAGAAGGCACAACACTGCTAGATGCCTACTTAACTGCATATCCAGATATCGCAAGTTGGCTAAAGGTTCGCGACCAATTCATCGAACAGCTAGCTTCTTCAACACTTGAAATAGATTGGGAATTGACTTTCAAACTCCATTCTATGTTTGGACCCGTCCGCGCCGCACGAAGACAATTCCGAGATAGCTACCGGCGTTGGCCTTCGGCCGAAGAGCTGCTAATCGAACTCAGAGATGACTGGAAACTCGATGAAATAGCTTGGACTCTTTCATTCCACGCTCCGGTCGTCTTAAACCTAGAAGCAGAGCCATATCAATTTTCTTCTCATACTCTCGCCGGCCGCCGTCAACAATTCACTCTCCACACCGAAGGGGTAATAGAAAGATCGGCAACCCGACTTATGCAGCCTGACAAAAGTGGGCCGAAACAGGTAAAAGACAAAATCTTATCTCAATACCAAATTTCGCATGCCTCTTCAGCCTCTGAGTATTCCGAAATAGAAACAAAGAGACTCCTAGAAAATCGTTCTTTCAGACGTTCACTAGTCGAGGAAGTTCGCGAGTCAATGGGTGCCGACGCATGGACGCTGCTCCTTGATCAAGCATTGAGAGATGGCATCCGACGATTAGCCAATGCCTACAGAAACGCACCTATACAAGGCGGCGTAGCAGACATAATGCTTGATGCTTACGGGCAACTTTATGAGAAACTGCAAATATTCGATAGAGCAGTCGGAGTGCAAACCGTGCATGACAGCGTAGTAATCGAATGTTCTAGGTCTGAATCTGTTGAGGTTGGACAACTTGTCAAATCAACTCTCGAACAATCCATGGCTCGGTGGTGCCCCGATGTCACTCCATTAGCTGACACTGATATACGTGTCAGCCTTTCTGAGAAGGACATTATTTTTGAGATTGTCTCTTAATTTTTAGTTACTTTTTCTATTAACAAAATTTCTGACAAACAAATTCAAACCGGCCTATTCTCTCAACATGACAATAGAAACTCAAGACCGTCTCGAACTACACGAACTGCCCGGCCGATACGGCGATGCCATTGATGACCGCAACTGGGATTCGCTCAGAAACATATTCACTCAAGACGCTGTCTTTGATCTCACTGACCTTGGAGCCCCTCGACTAGAAGGAATCGATCAGATCGTCAAATTCATGGATGAAGAAGCGGCTCATCCCAAGACACACATGATGACAAACATTTATGTAGATGAGGTAGGTGAGCAGACAAACA
>DMOB01000144.1:0-4484 GCA_003452475.1 Acidimicrobiaceae bacterium
ACCATCATCAGCGACTACCGATATCCCGTCATTTATTACGCTTTCAAGATTTCCTTGCGGGCCCGCCACTTTCACAACCCCAGGAGCAATTTCTACAGTCACCCCTTTGGGGATCGTTATTGGTGCTTTACCTATTCGTGACATATCAAATCCCTTACCATACGTAACAGAGAACTTCGCCACCGATGTGGTTGCGTCGAGCTTCTCTGTCCGTCATTAGGCCCTTGCTTGTGGAAAGCACTGCGATGCCGAGTCCACCTAACACGCGAGGAACGTTTGTTGATTGGGTATACACACGGAGACCAGGTTTCGAAACTCTTTTAAGTCCCGAGATAGTACGGGTACGATCTTCTGTGTATTTGAGGTCTATCGATAAGGTTTGCCCGGGACGATCTTGAGTGTCAGCAACATTGAAGTCTGACACGTAGCCTTCGGCTTTCAAGATCGCAGCAAGCGACTCTTTTTGTTTGGATGAGGGCATGTCAACACGAGGTTTATGCACCTGGTGTGCATTTCTAATTCGAGTGAGCATATCCGCGATTGGATCGGTCATTGTCATAATGCTGTTCCTCTCACCAACTCGCCTTGGTCACGCCCGGGATTTCCCCTGCATGAACCATGTCCCGGAGACAAATTCGGCACAATCCGAATTTGCGATACACAGAACGAGGACGCCCACATTTACGGCAGCGCGTATAACCCCGTACTTTAAATTTAGGAGTTCGCTGTTGCTTATTCACAAGTGCTTTTTTAGCCATTAGTTCTGCTCCTCCGAACGGAACGGGAATCCGAGCGCCGTTAATAAAGCACGGCCATGATCATCATTATTTGCAGACGTCACCAGCGTGATATCCATACCTCTAACACGAGTCACAGCGTCGTAACTCATTTCTGGAAAAATAAGCTGCTCAGTCACACCGAACGTGTAGTTACCGTTGCCATCAAAAGAACGGCTGGGCAAGCCGCGAAAATCGCGAATTCGAGGTATTGCAAGACTCACAAGTCGGTCGTAGAACTCCCACATCCGGTTGTTACGTAATGTAACTTTTGCGCCAATCGCATTACCTTCGCGCAACTTAAAGTTCGCTATCGACTTTTTTGCTCGAGTAATTGCCGGCTTTTGTCCCGTAATTTTTGTGAGGTCTTCAACAGCACCGTCTAAGAATGCTCGGTTCACTAACGCTTCACCGACTCCGGTATTCACGGAGATCTTCACTAATTTAGGAACGAGCATCACATTTTCAAGGGCGAGTTGCTCAATTAACTGAGCTCGTACCGTGTCACGATACAAAACTTTCATCCGAGGTTCAGATAAGACAGCGTTCATGATAGCTCCTCACCAGATTTTTTATGAAAGCGAACTTTCCTTGTTCCTTCCATGCGGTACCCCACGCGGCCGGCATCACCAGTTTTAGGACAGATCACCGCAACATTAGAAACATTAATGGTCTGCGCGAAATCTATGATGCCGCCTTGCTCATTAGCTTGCGTAGGCTTTTGATGTTTCTTTGCCATGTGCACACCATCAACGGTAATCCGACCAGATTTTGGGTTCACAGACATAACCGAACCTTCGGTACCTTTGTCCTTACCGGACAGAACTACCACACGATCACCTTTTTTAATTCTCATCACAGAACCTCCGGTGCAAGAGAAACAATTCTCATGAACTTGGCTTCCCTGAGCTCACGCCCAACAGGTCCAAAGATACGGGTACCACGGGGGCTTCGGTTGACATCAACTAGCACAGCAGCGTTCTCGTCGAAACGGATATAACTGCCATCTGGTCGTCGACGCTCTTTTTTAGTTCGCACGACCACGCATCGAACTACTTCACCTTTTTTCACGGCTGCGCCTGGAATTGCATCTTTTACTGTCGCAATAAACACGTCACCGATCGAAGCGTAACGTATACCAGTTCCTCCAAGAACTCGTATACACAGCACTTCTTTAGCGCCTGAATTATCTGCGACTTTAAGTCGACTTTCTTGCTGAATCATTTTAATTAAGCCCCAGACTCAACGTGCTCGTTCGACGATATCAATGAGACGCCAGCGCTTTTTCTTAGACAACGGACGAGTTTCCATTACTCGAACGCGATCTCCAACGCGAGACTCATTTTCTTCGTCATGGACATACAGCTTTTTAGTCTGTAAAACTGTTTTGAAGTAACGACGATGACGTACACGTTCCGTGACTGCCACTACGGCAGTTTTTTCCATCGAAACAGAAACAACTAGCCCTTCTCGTACTTTGCGGTTAGACCGCTCTTCGGTAACTTGCTCGGTCATGAGGACTCCTCTGTTACCAACGCCTCAGCGGCGGCTATTTCTCGTTCACGAAGGACTGTATTCATCCGAGCAATATCTCTCTTTACTTGAGTGATACGCGCAAGATTAGTTAGTTGCCCCGTTGCGAACTGAAAGCGCAAATTAAAAAGTTCTCGCTTAGCTTCGCCCAACTGATTTATCAGCTGATCGTCTGCAAGCTCACGCAGTGCGGCTGCTGCAGCCATTAGATCTGTTCCTCTCGGCTTACAACGCGTGCCCTAATAGGCAGCTTTTGAATGGCGCGGTCAAGCGCCTCGTTTGCTAACTCATTATCCACGCCAGCAAGTTCGAACATAATTCGACCTGGCTTAACGACAGCTACCCAATGAGAAGGGCTTCCTTTACCCGAACCCATGCGGGTTTCGGCAGGCTTGGCTGTAACGGGTTTATCTGGAAATACGTTGATCCAGACTTTACCACCACGCTTTATGTGTCTGGTCATGGCGATACGGGCAGCTTCTATTTGCCGGGCTGTTATCCAGCCGGGCTCTAGCGCTTGGATACCGTAGTCACCAAAGCTCAGAGCGGTACCGCCCTTAGCTCGACCCTTCATTCGCCCACGGTGAGTTTTTCTATACTTAACTTTGCGAGGCATTAACATATCAATCATCTCCCGGTCTGAAGTTGGGAGTTTGACTTTGAGTTCGTGTCGCTCGCTCGATTTGCTCTTCTTCTTCGAGCAATTTTTCAAACTCAGGATCCGCATTTTTAAGTAGCGGAGTAAGTTCTTGTTCCTCATCGCCAGCACCACCGGCAGGCGCATCAGCACGACGGCCACTAGAAGAAACAACCGGAACTGTTCGCTCTGGGCCAGAAGTTTTATCTGCAACCGCTAATGCGGCTTCCTTAGCAATGCGCTCATCTGCGGAAACTTTGTAAGGCAAAATGTCGCCCCGATAGATCCAAACTTTCACGCCAATACGGCCGGCAGTTGTTTTCGCCTCACGGAATCCATAGTCAATATCTGCTCTGAGGGTATGGAGTGGAACTCTACCTTCTCGATACCATTCAGTTCTCGCCATTTCAGAACCGCCAAGGCGACCAGCACATTGAACACGAATTCCAAGAGCGCCAGCTTTTTGAGCGTTTTGGACAGCCCGTTTCATGGCACGACGAAAAGCCACACGACCAGCAAGCTGGTCTGCGATACCTTGAGCGATCAGGGCAGCATCAAGTTCGGGTTGCTTAATCTCTTGAATATTGAGCTGAACTTTCGGATTTCCAGAAATTTCACCGATGCGAGCCCGAAGACGGTCTGCTTCAGCTCCACGTCTTCCAATAACAATTCCAGGCCGGGCAGTATGAATGTCTACTCGTAATTTATCTCTAGTCCGCTCAATCTCAATACGACTAATTGCGCCTTGGGGGAGCGTAGTCTGCAGGAAGTCTCGGATTTTCCAATCATCGATTACGTAATCTTGATATTCCTTATCCGCATACCATTTGGACTTCCAGTCCGTGGTAATACCGAGTCGGAAACCGTAGGGATTTACTTTCTGACCCATAGATCAGACCTCCTCATCTTCCGTGTCGGAGTCTTCTTCAATTGGTGCGTCCAGAGAAGCGTCTTCGTTTCCTTCGTCTACCGTGGTTATGTCATCTGCCTCGACGTCCGCTTTAATTTCAGGTTCAACGACGTCTTCAATCACAACTTCCTCACTAGCTTCATCGACGATTTCATCGCTATCATCGCGACTTGCGGCAACCCTCGCTGCTCGGCTTGCCCCAGCATTTTGAGTAGCTGACGCACCAGAAGCTTCAGCTTTAAGTTGTCGCATAGAAAGCTCAGACTCATCTAACTGAGCAACAACCACAGTTATATGACAGGTCCGTTTAAATATTCGGCTAGCTCGACCGCGAGCTCGCGGTCTGAACCGCTTTAAGGTTGGTCCCTCATCCGCCCAACACTCAGCGACATACAACTCTTCTGGATCCAAATGCTCATTGTGTGTTGCATTAGCAACTGCACTTTCAAGCACTTTGCCAATCACGTCAGCAGCACCACGATCACAAAACTGAAGTTCCACTCGAGCTTGAGCAAGGTCTTCGTTTCGAATTAGGTCAAGCACGACTCGAGCCTTTGAAGCCGACATCCGAGAGTACTTATGAACGGCTTTAGCTCCAGCAATACTCTGAAGATCAATCGCTCCACTC
>DMOB01000243.1:0-6638 GCA_003452475.1 Acidimicrobiaceae bacterium
GAGGTTGCGTTTTTTGATTCCTCAGTATCTGAAGTATCTGTTGCTAGTTGTTCATCAGATTCATTAGCTGAAGCGCTTTTAGAGGTTGCGTTTTTTGATTCCTCAGCATCCGAAGTATCCGGTGTCGACTCTGCAGAATCAGAACTCGTGGGTGAACTCCCGCAGGCACTTGTCGCTAGCAGAAGCAGACTTAGGAATAGTAAAAACTTTAAAGGCTTAATGGCTGCGGGAAATTTAGTCATCGCTAATTTCATGAGGTCACATTTCTGGCTAATGGGTTCTATCGATATTGACGATAGCGACCGAGGAGATAATTTTTCCTTGTTTTGAAGTTCAATTTGGTGAATTAACAATGTTAACGAGGCAGACCGAGAGCAATTTCTATGCCGTGGGCGGGAAAGCGCCTAGGCACAATGGTTAGAGGTATAGGTGATCTTTCGAGGGCTAAAGTGTGAAATACGAAAATGGCTGGTTGGCCGTGGTGATATTACGTTCCATTGTCTCTTGTCGTCACTGGCACAGTGCTTCGTTGGCTCAGGGTGTTGGATTAGAGACATTTTTAGATTGTTAGACCCCATACGTGCAGAACAGAGTGCTTGTTTTGTGCAGATCGCTAAGGGATTACGAGCGTTAAACGGTGCTGAAAACTTGATTATCACGCTAGGTCGATAGCGTCGCGGATTGAACTAAGACCAAACCTGCTCAAATGGACTCAGAGTCTGAAACGATAAAAAGACTGGCCTCGGAGGGTCGGCTCAATTGAAAATAAAAACTCTGTAATGAACTGAAGTGAGCATTCATTGAGTTCATTTGTCGGATTAAAAACTTTGAGCAGTGCGTACCTGTCTGCTTTTTCACGGCCTGTCTAGGCAGTCGGTTAAAGTTGAAGGGATGAGGAGTGAAGCTTTTCTTGCTGCGTGTGTCGCGCTGTGTCTGATCGCTGGTTGCAGCAACAGCTCGACTGAGGGTGCTAGGCCTGAAGAAGCGTCGGGTCGTGTCGAATCTCTGGAGAAGGTACCCGATAGGGGGGTAACTACGACCGCGCTCTCTGCAACAACCACGACTCCAACTGCAGCGTCAACAACAACCATGACTCCAATGAACTCTGATTTGATGCTGTCACCTGTCATTGACCTTACCGGGGTCGCAGATGCTTCAGGGTATGACTGGGGAGGCGCGTGGCGGCCTGATTTGAGCCTTGTCGGGTGCGGCGAACAGTCCGGGTTCTCAGTCAGTCAGCTATCTCCTGAGGCTCGCCTCAACCTTGAACTGGTCACAAATAAGAATATTGAGGACGTGACCGCTGCCGATCTCGGTGAGATCATCCAGCTGAGATTCTCTGATGCATTATACTTTTATGAAAGCGATTGGTACGAAGCGCCCGAATATCTCAGACCCGAGGGTCTCGTTTCATATGATGGGCTTGAGCATCTGGCCTGTCTTCAATGGTTAGATCTCGGAAACCAAAATTTTGGTCGTGACTTCAGGTTCCTGACTTCGCTCACTGACCTTCGGTACCTCAACCTGTCTTTGGCCTTTGAGTTCCAAGATGTTGAGCTGTTGAAATTGATGACGAAACTCGAATCTCTTGTGTTGCCGCAGTCGTTTCAATCGCTTAAGGACTTGGCGCAGCTCACTAGCCTCCGTCGAATTAGTGCGAGAGCGAGTCAGTCCTGTAATGTCGAACCGCTTTTGGGTATGTCGCAACTGGAGACGTTGCTGCTTGGGGGAAACTCTGATTTTCAGAACTGGGTTGAAATCACTGAGCTAGATCGTGACTTCGATGTTTCTGTTGATTCCACTGGCCGTTACATGCAACTCCTTATCGAAGGTGGTGCCTCGGCTTTCAACCCTGAGTTCGATCTCGAAAACCTCGGTGGCATTTATGACTCTCAATACGTCATGGATGTTGTTCAGTCGATCTATGAGATCGCAAATGACGTTTATGACGTGATTATTTTCGTCGGCAACGTCGACACGTCCGACGTTTCATACAGCGGTTTTGCTCGCCAGGTCGGTAACAACGTGGACGGGTTGGGAGCGCCTGTTTGGTCATCGGCAAGTTGTTTCGGTTCTGCTGGTCGACTTAGAGGAGTCGTCAGCATTCCGGCTTTTGACGGACTATGGCAAGACTCTGACTCCGCACTTGTCGGTACCGCTTACGGCTCTCTGATACATGAGGTCCTGCATCTTTGGGGCGGTGGTAATCTTCTTCCAGCAACCGAAGATCTCAACGGCAACATCGTGGGAGGTCACTGGGGGGTTTCTTCGGCCAACGGTATTCTGGGAGGTTTTGATCTGAAATCACTTAGCATGGTTGAGGACGGAACCTACCGAGTGGACTACTTCTCGGATATAGGAAACTCGAACCTTGACTTATTCCTCTCACCGTTAGAGCTTTATATGATGGGGGTGTTGCCGTCTAACGAGGTTCCAGACACAGCAGTCTTTAGTGGCGTGTCTCAAGTTAACGACGCGGGCTCGTGTGAGGACTACGGCTACCAATGGTGGGACGGTAAGTGCTTCACCGCTGCCAGGCAAACGATGGTGAGTATTGAAGACATCATCGATGTATTCGGTGAGCGCCCCTACGAAAGAGAAGTAGATGTCTCGCTACTGGTTGTTGCCGTTAGCGAAGACCCGCTCACCGAAGCTGAATGGTCACGAATTGATAAGCGTATCTCCTGGTATGCCGAACCTTCAGCCGTAAATGACTTCAACAACAACATGTGGGAGGCCTCACTTGGAAAGGTGCGATTTACGCTTCCCCTTCCGAACGGTTGATGACCCAGACCCCTTTGATAGGGAGACTTTTCGCTTTTTTGCGCTCTATTCTCGTATTTCCAATAGTCGCTCTGCGTCGCAGTACATCGGGAAATGGACTCAACAGCCAGCATTAATCTAGAGGAAAGTGTCGGAGCAAAAACGATTGCTCTTTCGAGGCATCGTGCGACGTTGGGGCTAGTCGAGCGTTTGGGCTGTGACGCCGCGCCCGTTGGAGTTGAGCATTGTCAGGCGGTCACCGTTGATCTGGACGAGAGCAACACCCGTGTTGAAGAGGGCACGAAACGCTTTGACGTAGTCGGCGTTAATAACGCACAAAGAATCGAGACCGTCTTCCACCAGTCCGAACAGTACTTGGGCATCATCTTTGACTCTTCTGCCGGCTTCGCCTTCGAACACTTCGACATTGACAGTGAAGGGCGCACATCCGTCATCTCCTTTCATTGTCGATTGGTCATCGAAGCTGAACCAACCGGCCTCGTCGATCGCAAAGGATGACGCTGTTCGATAGCCGATAAAACCGGTTACAGCCCAGTGCGTTCCTGTCAGGTCGCGGTCAGGGCTAGCCACGTGGCGATCGACAAACTCAATATGAAGGTCGGTGCCGATTAGCTTTAGGATGTCTCCATCGAGTGCAACCGTGGGAGCGTCGGTCAGCAGGGCGATCAACAAATCATCCTGCGCGTGCAGATCGGGATTGCATCCCATCTCGGTCATGGCGAGTTCTGAGACTACGAGCGTGTTCGCATCTAGATGAAAGGTTCCGCCGATGAAGTTGCAGCCTGCTGATGCCGAGACGTTGTCGTTGCTGAAATGCAGCATAATGCGGGTGCCTTCGACCAGTTTGCGGGGTGACCCGTTCTGAGTCACCGCTCTCGACCAAAACTCTCGTTCGGTCGACACCAAGTCAGTTGAAGAGACATGGCCCGATGAGACGATTTGGTCGTTGCTGTTGCATGCACTTATGAGCGGGGTAAGGCTAAAAAGAAGTGCGAGAAGAAAATAGCGTACGACGCTCATGTCCGCCAGATAGTAGCGACCTCCGTGGCTTTTGTGCCTGCGGGTCTTCGCACGTACGAGATGAAAGCGAGATGTTTTTGTCAAATCTGATCAGATGTCTCCTCTAGCTCATGGATCTGACATAGGGCGCTGCGTTGAAGTTATTAGCCTTGAGCTGTGTGTAGAACTCAGGCCAGTTGCTCCGGAAATCGTGGCAGACTGTTGACCATGATCCGAATCTCCGCTGCATTAACGATTGCCCTGTTTTGCTTTACCTCTTGTGTCGGTGGGGAAAATGATCCGTTGAGTGCGTGCGCTGGAACATCTGCAGCTTTAAAGGAGGGCCCTTCTTTTGTAGGACTCAATTGTCGAGGGGTGAACCTTGCCGGTGCGGACCTGCGTGGGGTGGACTTCCGTGGGGCGGTGCTCAGCGGGGTGAATCTTAAGGAAGCAGACCTCCAAGATGCGAACCTCCAAGATGCGAACCTTCAAGAGGCGGACCTTCGCGGGGCAAATCTGCAATACGCGATCCTCAATGGGGTGAACCTTAGGGAAGCGGATCTTTGGGGTGCAAACCTGTACATGTCGCAGCTTCAAGCGACAAATCTCGAAGATGCTTGGTTAGATGAAGCGAATCTCACCGGAGTAAAGTATGACGACGCCACGATCTGGCCGAAAGGTTTCGCACCTCCACCTTCAAGCTAGGTTTCATAAAAATCACAACAAGTCTCGATATTGCGCCGATGGAAAAGGCTAGGTAGCGTTTTCAGCTGCTGCGCATCGTTCGTGGTGCTTGGATGGCTTGCTTTCCCTGGGCGTGGGCCTTCTAATAATTTTTGATCTGGGTTTTGCCTCGGAGCTTGATTCTGATCGACTGATAGAGGTGGGTGACACGGAATGAACTGCGCGAGTACCTATCAAAAAACTTGGAGTAACGACTAATGGACCGGACTGCCAGGCGATGCATAGATGATTGGAACGTGCAGTAATGCTTTTAGATCGTCCGGACTGCTACTAACAAAGGCGGAATTATATCGAGACATGAATGCTTCTATCCATGTCTCTAGTTTCACTCTTGGTTCATCAGGCGAGCAGAGTAATCACGTCGCTGCTGAAACTTTCCACCCGTTCTAGCATGTGGCTGAGGTCGTTCGAAGTTACATTGACGATCATAGTGGATACGCCAGCCGCCTCGAGTTGAGCGATATCCTCAGCTCGTTCCTCAGGGGAACCTGTGAATAAGAGTCGACCACCATCGATGTGAGTCTGAGCGTCCTCGTTGTGAAATGAGCAGTTGTACGCGAGGCCGATTGATGAAGGGTCGCGGTTCAGACGTTCTGCTTCTGCGAATAATTTGTCACGTCGAGCGGCGAATGTTGCGATCGTGTCCATCCGGAACTTCGGATTGGAGCCGAACGGATACCAGGTGTCGCCAAGAGCGGCGGTCCGGCGGATTGCTGGCATGCTTTCCCCGCCGATCCAAATGGGCGGATGTGGTCGTTGCACGGGCTTTGGGTCAGCAGCTGCGTCAGTAAAATCGATGAACTCGCCGTGAAAACTTGCTCGGTCCTTCGTCCACAATTCTTTCATGACCTGGATGTACTCGTCGGTGACCCGACCACGGGCATCAAAGTCAGTGATATTCAGTGCTTCAAACTCCTCGCGCATCCACCCGGCGCCACATCCGACGATGACGCGACCTCCTGACAACTGATCGATCGTCGCTAGCGACTTCGCCATGAAGAGGGGGTTGCGGTGCGGAACGACGATTACTGACGTCAACAACCTCACGGTGCTGGTCACAGCGCTCAGCCATGATAGAAGAGTGAACTGCTCCATGCAGTCCGTGCTCCCGTCAGTAGTCCACGCGAATTCGCCGTCCTCGCTGTAGGGGTAGTTCGCTCCGATGGTCGAAGGTACCACAATGTGATCGGCGACCGTGAGCGTGTCGTAGCCGAACCGTTCAGCGGCGTCAGCTATTGTCTGAATATCCTGCGGGTTTGAGAGCGGACCACGAAATGGTGCACTAAATCCGAACTTCATTGCTGTCTCCTGATTCGTCTACAATGGTCTCTTCGCCATGTTGCTATGATAGTTGTCAATTAGAAGTCGAGAAGTGAAGAATATCGAAAGCAACAATTAGTCCGCTTAACGACTCGTGTGCAGCATGGGAATATGAGACAACCCAAGAAACTAATGCCCTGTAATAGCTGGGGTGATTCTGTGCAGCTTTCCGAAATGTGAACTTATGACGACGTTGAATATTTTTTAGCGGCAGGTGATGCTTAGCACTTCACCCGATATCGGCGTCTTCGTCTAGCCGATCGGTGTCTGGATGCCTGCGAGGGAGCTCCGAGATCCTTGACGGCTCGAACGAACTCCAGCTTAGTATGAGTAGCCAAGTTAGTAGCCCTAGTGTCAAGAGCTCCCTGATAGATCTCGATGATATCGCGACAGAGATGAGCTGCTTTTGTCCTAACGACCGTGTTCTTGCACCTACAAGAAAAATTGGGGCTTCGGCACAGGTCCCTATTGCCACCACTCAAGTTGCAGGGCCTACAGAAATTCCCAAAAAACTCGAGTTCGTAGCCGGCCTCGTTCAGTCTGAAGGGGCTTAGCAAACTTGGTTGCGGGACACCTTGTCATGTGTATTTCTGCTGCTTCTCAAAGTTTTACGCTTACCATCGCGAAGTGGCCTTGCTGTGATGTCGATACCCTCGCCGCTGTGAAGAGATCTCTTTTGGGTACGGGTTTGTTGGTTGCATCTGTGTTCTGTGTCGCTGGATGCGGTTCTGATAACGACGATCAGATTGAAAGCTCGAGAGAAAATTCGGTTCCTGTGGCAACGGTTCCTG
>DMOB01000135.1:0-3008 GCA_003452475.1 Acidimicrobiaceae bacterium
TTTGCTATGAAGCTAGATATGGCTCGCCAATGCTGGGATGAGGCACGACACTGCGAAATATCGGTTGCGTTAGCAGAACATATGGGAACGGAGATAGGGGAATTTGCTGAAAACACGCTTCTCTATCAGGCGGCTTGTAATCCTGACCCTGTTTTGCGATTAACAGGTGTGAACCGAGCCCTTGAAGGACTTGCTATAGATGTTTTCAACACCATGAAAGAGTTCGGCAGCATTGCGGGTGATCCGGTCCTCGAGTTTTGTGAAGATTGGATGCTGGCTGATGAAGTAACTCATGTCAAGATGGGATCTGATTGGTTGAGGGAACTCACTTTGAATGACAAAGAACGCTTGACGAAAGCACTCGAATTTCAAAAAGTAGTCGACCGTTTGTTTTCATTTAATGGATTTCGTGGCGAAGATGACGAAAATCCTATTCAGCTAACTCGAAGATTTCGGGAATTAGCAGGATTTTCTGACGAAGAAATCGATGATATAGCTCAAATGTCTCGTGAGGCGGCGGCGGAAATAGTTCATTAATGACTGAAATTCAGATTGAACCTAACTCCTTTGAAATGGTATTTTTTGATGCTGAAAAAATTGTTAATTTAGCATCAGAGGTAGCCCAAAAATTAGGGCTAGGCAATGAGCAAATTAAGCTACGAATAGATGAAACGTCTTCAATGGGACGGAGCAGAGTAGAAAGTTACGAGCCCATAATTTTAGCTGCCGATGGTGGAGCCTTTGAAAATACCCAACGCCCAAGGTACCTAGGGGAGACGCGCACATCTGAAACAATCGCTCGGTTGTTGATGAGGATAATTGATCGAAGATCTCCCGAATTTGCAAATGCTCCGGAAGATGATCTTTTAGATTTACCATTGCGAGTTGCCTGGGATACCTATACGGCCGGGCGACTAAATCTTTTAGGACTGAGCACACAAATGAAGCGCAGACAATACCAGTTTAGGAATCGACATGGATTCTCGGACGCTGCAGATGAAGCTTTTACTTATCTGTGGGAATCTCCTAACAAACTAGCCTGGGCAGACATCGAAAGAATTTCTGCAGGTTGTCGCGCCACTTTAGTTTAAGAATTAGAGGCAAGTAACTGCTCTTCTATCCATGGGTAGGTTACAGCCAGACCGGCGGCCAAAGAATAGATCGGCTTGAAACCCGTCGACTCAATTACGTCATTCGAGAAATTCCGACTTTGGACCCCCACAGGGCCATTTATCCATTGCGGCTCGATTCGTTTATCCGCCACATTTGCAACAATTTGGACGAGGTCGTGGACAGACACGTACTCTCTCGTGCCGATATTAGTGGGCTCTTCGATATCACTTTCCATAAGCTTGCGTATCCCAGTTACTAGGTCATCTACAAATATAAAACTGCGTACAGCAGTGCCGTCACCCCAGGCTTCAATCTGACCGTTGGTACTTTCAGCGACTTTACGACAGAGAGCTGCTGGGGCCTTCTCTCGCCCACCTGACCAGGTCCCCTCTGGCCCGTAACAGTTCTGGAAACGTGCAATACGTGTAGAAATACCAAATTCTCTACCGTAAGCCAGGACTGCTCTTTCTGCGTATAGCTTCTCCCAGCCGTACTCATTGTCAGGATTAGCTGGGTAGGCATCTATCTCAGATAGTTCACCTTCTCCGATTTTCATGTCACGATACACGCAGACTGAACTAGCTAAGAAATACTTTTCGACCCCGTTCCTTGCTGCTTGGTCTATGACGTTCAAATTGATAAGCATACTGTTTCTCATAATCTCAGTTTCAGCTGAATGTATGAAACCCATGCCGCCCATATCTGCTGCTAATTGGTAGACATGATCGAAGCCACCGCTTAAAGCGGTAGCAGCCTGATCTGGTTCACGAAGGTCTGCTAGCACAAACTCTTGCGCTTTAGATTGGCTCCATTCTGGTTCTTTGAGGTCTACTCCCCGTACATAGAAGCCTTCTTCGACCAGTTTGTTGACAAGGTGACTGCCGATAAATCCGCCTGCACCACAAACTAAGACTCTTTTAATCATAAGATCCTTCTAGGCTAAATCGTGGGCGCTGATACCCTCAAGTAGATCAATTTCTGGTTGCTTGGTGAGTAAATCAGAGCAATTTTTCGCCATTTCTATCATGACATCAGAATCAAAATGGCGTCTCGCAGCTATTTCTGATTCCCACTTTTCGATAATAATAAATTTGTTTGATTCGGTGAATGAACCACAAAGGTCAACATTTTTGCAACCAGTTTCAGAGCGTGTCATAACAACGTATTTAGACAAGATTGCTAGAAGCCCTTTCACATCATGAGTTGTAAAACTTAGCTGGAGTAGAGTTGTTTCGATCGTTTCTTCGATTGTCATTGTGATAAATTCCCCATGTTGTTTCCAATAGTTAAGCAATTGAAATGGTTATAGCGTGACCAGACATCGGAAATGAACATTGGGACCGATAGCTTGTGAGACTTAAGAAGCATTATTAAATCTGGTCCTGAGTTTGAGGGGCGGACTAGTTGCAAGTTTGAGCGTAGCTGCGGGTGGCGGGGCTAAGACGCCGTTCTACCCATTGAGGGAGCGAGGTACAGGTGGCCAAAGATCGGGTCGAGCGTGATGAGGAAGATCTTGTCCGTCTGTATCTGACCGATATAGGTCAATACCCATTACTGACAAAAGATGATGAAGTTCGTCTGGCACAAGAAATTGAAATAGGCATAGAAGCCCGAGAGATACGAGAAGCTGGAGAGTTACCAGACGGCTCAGCTATTTCTGCAGCTAAAAAACGCGAGCTTCGTAAATCCGACAGAGCTGGTGAAGAAGCAGAGCGTACTTTTGTTCAATCAAATCTTCGTCTTGTTGTGTCTATCGCTAAAAAATATCAGGCTTCCGGGCTGCCTCTTCTGGACCTGATACAAGAGGGCAACTTAGGGTTAATGCATGCAGTCGAGAAATTCGATTGGCGAAAAGGATTTAAATTTTCTACCTATGCAACATGGTGGATCAGACA
>DMOB01000013.1:0-432 GCA_003452475.1 Acidimicrobiaceae bacterium
TGGCGGGCGGCATGCTCACGATCGCGCGAATTTTACGACCTCAGAAGCCTACTAGACAGAAACTCATTGCTTATGAGAGCGGCGTCGATCCGGTAGGCGGTGATTGGGCCCAGAGCCAGATTCGTTATTACGTGTTTGCAGTTCTATTTGTTTTATTCGATGTAGAAGCAGTGTTCATATTTCCGTGGGCTACCCGACTTGAAGTTTATGGGCTATTTGGTCTCGTCGAAATGGCCATTTTTATATTCATTCTTGTCCTTGGCCTTTTTTATGCTTGGCGCAAGGGTGTATTACGATGGGTCTGAGGAGATAGCTATAATGGGACTGGTCGATAAGGGAAAAATACCAAAACCGCTGAGTTGGCTTCTTAATTTTGGCCGTGCTCGTTCTCTTTGGGTTTATCAGTGGGGCTTAGCATGTTGTGCTATTGAA
>DMOB01000013.1:738-2689 GCA_003452475.1 Acidimicrobiaceae bacterium
GGCTTAGCATGTTGTGCTATTGAAATGGGCGCAGCTTTCGGGTCTCCTAGATACGATGTTATGCGTCTTGGTGTGATCCCTTTCCCAGCTAGCCCTCGCCAAGCAGACCTTGTGGTTGTTTCTGGAACTGTCACTGACAAGATGGCGCCCGTGATTTTACGACTTTACGAGCAGATGCCTGAGCCTAAATACGTGATTTCTATGGGGTCGTGCGCAAATTGTGGGGGCCCCTATTGGGACAGTTACTCGGTTACGAAAGGTGTTGACCAGATTATTCCCGTAGATGTGTATGTCCCAGGGTGCCCGCCGCGACCCGAAGCTTTGCTTGAAGGAATTGTTCTGCTTCAAGAACGGATACAGAATGAAGACATAGTTACAAAGTGGCGTGGCGAGCCGATCGTTGTGGAGGGTTAGTCAACGATGGTAAGTGAATCAGCTGAAGAAACTCAATTACTGCCTGATGATGTTCGCGAGGCTATGTTAGAGAGTCTTTCTGAGGCCCTAGGTGACGCACTTGTTGAGTCACATTTACGACCGCACGAAGATTTATGGCTGCGCGTAAGAGCAGATCGTTGGCAAGATGTAGCTCAGATGGCGAAAAGTCTTGGTTATACATATTTTGGATTTTTATCCGCGATTGACTGGGAAATAGCTCCTGAAGGTCGTTATGAAAATACTGAATTTGATGGTGAACTAGAGGAAGAAGACAGTGAGCCAGTGGTTCAATCGACCTCAACAGGATATGCCGGCGGAGACACTCGGTTTCAGGTTATTGTCCAATTGCAGTCTCCGACTGAACACACAGCTTTTCACCTTAAGACGGACGTCGGGGAAGATAACTCTATAGATACGCTACGCGATATTTATGCTGGAGCAGACTGGCATGAGCGTGAGATACACGAGATGTTTGGAATAGGTTTTAGAGGTCATCCAAATTTGCATCCTTTATATCTACCTGGAGAGTTCGAAGGTCATCCCCTTCGAAAAGACTTCCCTCTGTTGGCGCGCCATGTCAAACCATGGCCAGGTGTAGTTGATATAGAGGACATACCAGAGCACTTAGAAGCGGAACTGGAAGCGCAAGTAATGGCAGCATTCGAAGCCGCTGGAGGCGGGGAATGACAACAACTTCTGATCGTGATCAACTCGCGTACATTTCCTCGCAGGCCGCAGATGCTCGAGTAAATGTTGAGCTCAATACAGGGGATATGACCCTCAATATTGGGCCTCAGCACCCGGCGACTCACGGAACTTTGCGGATAGCATGTCGCCTAGATGGCGAACAAGTAATCATGGCTGAGCCCATGATGGGCTATATGCATCGTGGTTACGAAAAACTTTGCGAAGTTAGGACTTACCCGCAATGCACAACACTTATTAATCGCATTGACTGGTTAGGAAGTTTTGCGAACGAAGTACCTTTTATATTGGCTGCCGAACGATTGATGGAAGTGGAAGCACCTCCGAGAGCTCAGTGGATTAGAACGATTCTGTTTGAGTTGAGTCGGATTGCGAATGTTGCGCTGTTTCTTGGGGATATGGGCGTTCAACTTGGAGCACTTACTCCTGTTTTCTTTGCTTTTCGTGATCGTGAGCATGTACTTAACCAGATAGAAGCAATAACAGGTGGTCGTTTTCATCCGAACTTTGACCGTATCGGTGGGCTTAAAGACGATATTCCTAAGGGATGGATAGAAGAAACAAAGTCCGTAATGGTCAAGATGAGAACTTTTTGCGATGAGATGGAAGATCTGCTGGTAGGCAATGAAATTTTTCAGACTCGATGCCGTGGTGTAGGAGTAATTCCTGCTGATGTAGCTCTTAGCTATGGGATGTCCGGCGCAAATTTACGAGCTAGCGGTGTTGACTGGGATCTACGAAGAGATGCAAATCCAGGTCTCGCTTGGGACCAAATCGATTGGCGCGTATGGACGCACCCTGATGGTGATTC
>DMOB01000087.1:0-1893 GCA_003452475.1 Acidimicrobiaceae bacterium
CGTAACTCACACCCGCAGGGACTCCACCGAGCGCCCCTAACACGTTTGTCGCAGGTCCCTTAAACGCGTTTTGTCCTTCTAAATTCCAGTGAGCAGAACCCAGGACTTGCCATACCCCATTAATATCTGGAGTTTCGTTCGAATCAACGACATCATTCTGGTTACTTACACATCCCGCCAGCAAAAAACCGATCACTAGAGTCGGCAGCGCTACCATCCATTGTCTGATCATCTAAAACTCCCTTCTAGACCGACCGAAATCGAAATGTTCTATAAAGTTTACTAATCTGGTAGTGCTTGACGGTCGCCACCCTCGTTTGGATCGGCGCCATCGCGGGGCGCTCCCGTTCCAGAAGAGCCCATAAAAATCCTCCCGCCGTCAGCGAAAGTTATATCCCGTCCACTGCCTCGACATTTCGGCTCGCAGTCTGGATCCTTACTTTGGTAACCTCTAACAATCACTTCAGTGCCAGGCTGCAATATGCTGCGGGTAAGACCTGCCCTCAACAGGGTGTTCGGTGTTCCGCCCTCCATCATCCATGGAACCAATAGGCCATCTTCTTGGACGACGTCAACGTGTACCCAGCTGTGCGGATTTATCCATTCGACTCGAACAATCGTCCCTTTCACGCGAAACGGTCTATCTGCATCAAATTCTGACGAAAAAGCGTGGTGCGCTTCGACGTTTTGAATGAACAACATAGTCAAAGCCCAAACTACGACCAGCAGTCGTTTCATAATCCCCCCTATATTACCACCATCAGCAAGTCTGAATTACATGTTCGTGACCCACCAATTCACTATCAAAATACCTTTATTGATTAAAAATTAAAACCGTATTTCACTAAATTGAGTTCAATAAGCTGGCGTACAAAACGGCTCGTACAAAGGGTCTTCAGCCAGAGTAGGCTTCCGGGACTCCGTGTCGAGGTAATCAAAGTAATTCCATATCAGGTTCTGCGATAATTGTTCCTGGCCGAGATTATTTTCAAGAGCTTCAATCATCACCTGGGCATCCTCAACCGTCACCAAATCCTGAGGTAGCTCCGCCAGGACATCTACTACATCCTGAACCACTCTGTCACTGGGACTGTAAGCTTCCTTTAGCTCCAATGCCCACCTCCAGATCGACTCCGCATTCAGATTATCATTCTGCCAATCTTTCAGTTTTGCTAGTAATTCCTCTCGATCTAATAACCGCATTATTTTTCTCTAACTACCGTTTAACTATCGTGGCGCGTAAACTTAACATAGTAGCGCAGTCTCAATAAGAGGTAAGTTTATGAAATTTGGTCTCTTCATGTATTGCACAATTGGCAGGCGCGGCGAACTCGAACAGGGCATGGCCGGCCGAAAACCCGAGTTGTACCAGAGAATGCTTTCTGAGATCGCCCAATATGCTGAATTTGCCGACAAGGCCGGATACTTTGGTTTTGGTCACCCAGAACATCATCTTCAAATCGAGGGGTTCGAAATTTCAAATGA
Source organism: Acidimicrobiaceae bacterium (assembly GCA_003452475.1). Lineage (GTDB taxonomy): Bacteria > Actinomycetota > Acidimicrobiia > Acidimicrobiales > Poriferisodalaceae > UBA9040. Next base: position 1,486 of record DMOB01000087.1, read on the forward strand.
TCCCTGTTTGATGGCAATGTGGCTTGGCTCTCATACAGAAAGGATGAAGGTCATCACTTGCGGTTTTGTCTCAACGGCCAACAATCCCCTGCAGACAGCCGAAAAAATCTCTACCCTGGATCACATGCTGCAAGGGCGCTTCGGCGTTGGCCTTGTGCGAGGCTATCAGGCCCGCTGGGTCGAAAATTACAAGGCGTTACCCCAACTTAACGCGGTAGGCCCTTGGAATGCTAAAACAGAAGCAGACGAACTCAATCGAAAATATTTTGCAGAGTTCGTTGATATCGTAGTGACCGCGCTCACCAATGAGACCATCAACTACCAAGGAGAATTTTGGTCCTTTCCACCAAAAGATTTCGTCAACCCTCACGAGCACCCTGTCTACTCGAACTACGGGCAGGGAGTTTC
>DMOB01000087.1:2194-2624 GCA_003452475.1 Acidimicrobiaceae bacterium
CCCGTCTACTCCAACTACGGGCAGGGAGTTTCTCCGGACATGTCAATCTCTGAGGTAGGGATCGCCCCAAAACCCTACCAGTCGGAGATACCTTTGTATGGAGGGTTTTCTCAAAGCCTGACCACCGCAAAATTCTGGGCTAAGTATAAGGGCAAGCCTATCGTTCTATCCGGCAATACAGACTTTTTAGAGGTTCTTTGGCGAGAGTGGTCGGACGAGGCAGAACGCCACGGCCACCAAGTCGTGCCCGGACAACAAGCCTGCTGGGGCGGAATAATGATCTGCGCTGAGACCGACGCAAAGGCACAGAAGCTTTACGAAGAGATGTCCTGGTTCTGGAAAACTTGGTCAACGCCATTTGGTCAAGGTTTACCGGAGTTATTAGTAGGTTCTCCAGATACCCTGAACAAGGAAATTGAACGAGTTTCTA
>DMOB01000265.1:0-5013 GCA_003452475.1 Acidimicrobiaceae bacterium
CTCCAGAACGCAGTCGGGCTTCTTGAGATTGTCTTGAGGGCTTGTTGAAGGGCGTCAAAAAGAAATTGTTGTTGGCGACTATTTCTTTCTAGATCATTCCAAACTCCTATCCGCTCCCAAGTTCCAGCATCAGTTTGGCTTAAGAGTCTACGGCTTCGAACGAATGCTAAAGCCTCTTCGCCTTGCAATCTGTGCTCCCCTGCGTCGACGGCGAAACCTGTGCCACCTTGATTTTGATTGCCACTATCATTCACGTTGCGATCTCGGGTTGGTCTTTCGAAGCAGACATCTACTCCTCCGATTGCGTCAACCAGTTTCCTGAAGCCGTCGAGATCAATCTCAACGAAGTGTTGGAGCCCTATTTTTAAGTGATTTTCAATAGTTGCGATTAGTCGCGCTGCTCTGTCTTCGCTGTCTAGATCAAAATTGTAGGCAGAGTTTATTTTTGCTAATTTTTCAGATCCTGCTACCACAACAAGTAAATCTCTCGGCACGGAAACTATTGCAGCGGTTCCATCTTCGCGCAAACGAAGAATCATTATTGTGTCTGCTAATTGATTGTTCACTGACCCTTCTCGCCCAGAGAGGATCGCATCGCCGTCTCTAATGCCCTCGACGCTATCGGAGCCAACTAGCAGATAATTTTGCGACTCTCGTCCTGTCCAAGATGCAACAAACTCATCTGATTCTCCTTTCTCCTTCGTCGTTTGCTGTTCATTGCTTCCTGTGGTGGCCCGGTTGTTTACAATTATTACGTCATCGGCGGTTACCTGACGCGGTTGAGCCGCAGTCAATGACGCATGGAGATTCAGTCGGTCAACGTTGCTTAGCTTCCAGACAGATAAGCCAATTATTATTGTCGCCAACGCTGCAACAAAAGTTAACGAGCCTAGAAAGAACAGAACAAGCCGTTCGCGAATTAGTCGCTTTCTTCTTAAACGAGCACGATTCATTACTTCGCAAGGTAGCCCAAATAAGGAGTTAATTAGAGTCGGCGTTACCAATGAGCGTTTCTAGCATTTTTTTCCTTAGACCTTCGCGCATTTTTAAGCCTATTTGCCTATCGCCGCTCAGTTGTCGCATAGCTAATCCTTCAACATTATCTAATAAGAGCCCATCCTTCCATTCTGTGGCGTGGCCCAGCCGCTCTACCCAACGATAGTATTTAGCTGCACCCCCCAGCTGTTCTAGCTCGGGATAGCCGACTCTTCCTTGTTGCAACAGAGCTCGGGCTACTCGTTCCCATGAAGCCTCAGCTAAAGTCGCTCTTGCTTCAAAGCCTAATCTTTTAAGTTCAGGCTTATTTTTGAGTAACTCGCCAGCAAGTAAAACTATTTCTTCGACGCTACTACCTAGTAGTCCATTCGACCCGTGACGAATTGTGTCTGTGGCGCAGGGGTTCGACGCCAAACCGACCACTGGGATCTCAGCAGCCATTGGGAATCTTATTCGGTGGATGCCTGATCCTTCTGGAGACGCATCAATTACTAACGACGTAGCACCCGCCTCAGCAGTCTCCTCGCTATCAATACCATGTTGTATTAAACCGGCCGATATTTCACTTGCCCATTTGCCGCTGAGCACGGCGACCGTAGCATCACCTTGCGAGCACTTCTTTATAGATTTTACGGGCAAAGGAGCGACGATGGGCCGCTGGGTACCTCTCCTCAATGCTTCCGGAAGCAAATGTCTAGCAGCCACTACAGACCATTCCGAAGAGACAGCATTTATATGCGTTACGTATCGTCGGATCGGTACTCCCGACGGAACTGGCAGGTCATCGCACGCAACTACAAATTCATATCCTGTTTTCTGATTTGCAGAGGTTACTTGTTCGACTTCACCCTTGTAGCGGCTAGTCAGCGCTTCGACAAGGCCCTCAGGAACACCTTGCGCAATCCCGATTTTTTTCATCAAACTTGTGGTTTCATCTGCTCGTTTATTAGCTCTTGTAACCGGGTTAACCTAACGATATCGAGTTGCAGCTCTTCCAGAGCGGCGCCAAGATCATCGATTAACTGTTCATCTCCAGCCGTAACTATTTCTAGGCGAGCGGTAGCATTATCAAGAACTTGAGTCTGAGCTTCTACCTTCTCAAACCTCTCTAAATAGATTTGATATTTTTTGTTACTTTTCGCCAACTGTTCCTGACTCTCCACCAACTGTTCTATGGCGGCAGCCAACTCACTAGCGACATTCATAGCGCTAGCTCCAGCCGATTTGAACCTTCGGATCCGACCCAGTCGGCTATGGTTAGCGAGGTGCTGACGAGCATTCTCAAGATGCTTCATAGCATCGATTTTCTCTCCTTCACTATTCATACTTTTACTCTTTGTCTTTTGCTCTCGCCTACCATTTGTTATCTCGAACAGAGTTGAGTAACTTGAATCGCAATCTGGGTGGAGTTGAGTTCGCTGAGATACCAGCCTCTAATAGGGCATCCCAAATCCCCGCCGGATTGCAGTGAACGGCGCGAGGAGCCAAAAGTTTCAATTGCTCTACGTTTGAGGGAAAAGATTTAGACACCACTACATCATCTCTACTACAGCGGTTCTTCAATTCGTCAACATTGGTTACTATTACAACAGAAAGATTAAGTGCACACAACGAAGCAACGAACTGAGATTCGACATCGTTACCTAAAATTGCCACCCGCCCATGACACCTCGTTGTCTCCGCTCTGAAATTCGATATTCGAGGATGGTCACGTAGAAGCCACAACCAGCGAGTTGAAAGTCTCTTATGGTTTCTATGGGAAAGTTCTGCAACCATATCATTGTCAAAGGACCCACCGCTTTCGTGAATCACTCGAGACTGCGGGACTGCAACCACAGAACGATTCTGAGCAGCTGCGAGCGTTGCTAGATCTACATCCTCGTAGTATCCGAGCCCATACGCAGGATCAAACCCGCCTATTCGATCAAACCAGTCTTTATTTATGACCCAACACGCGGCAGATATATGATCAACTCGACGAACAGTCCCCGACTCCACCATGTGAACATGGACATGGCCGTCTGTGGTGACTTCGTTTCCAGCTTCGGTAAGAGTCAGTTCTGTGTCGAGGTAAACAGGCGAAGCGATTACGACTGAAGTATTTCTGAGGGCCTCTAGCAGCGGACTCAACCAATTTTCAGTAACGATTATGTCGGAATTCATAATCACTACTTGTTTACCTCGCGAATATTGAACTCCTAAGTTAGCTCCTCGTCCATAACCTAGGTTTACCGGCGACTTAATTAATCTGACTAATGGGAACTGAGAAATCACCCATTCGCTGGTGTCGTCAGGCGATGCATTATCAATTACGATAACTTCATGGTTTTCCGGGGTGTATTTTTCTATTGATCGTAGAAGCCTGTCTGTCAGCATTTTTTTCCCGTATGCCACAATTACTATACTCGTCGTAACTGAATTCATTTCTGGGAGATCACCTGTCGAATGTCATCGTCATATCTAGATCGAAGTATCTGATGAATACTTGTGGCACTTTCCAACTCAGCTGCCTGCTCGGTAAGCCAGCTGCGTATTCGGTTAGGATTTACCGTTGCGATGTCCTTAATCGCCAGCTCAACTACTTCCTTTGCCCAAAGATCCGCAGTCGCTAATAATCTCTCTTTTACTTCTCCTGACTCTAATTTAGCTCTTATCAGCCTGCTTATAGCAGCACCTTCACGTGTAGACGGGCTAAATGACACTGCCCTAAGAACAGTTCCAAGTAACGTCCAATTAGATAGCTCCGGGTCAATACCCCAATTGCCATTTCCATCTTCAACGAGTTCGAGTGGAGTCTCTAACCCTAATTCAATTGATGCTTCCGACAGCCTTTTACTCTCACTTGCAGGCATCCGGAGAATGCCACCGATTGCCCGAGCTTCACTCGATATTACCACGTCTCCATCCTCAGCCATAACGACTTCAGCAAATGGTGCTGCCCACTCCAACGCCAAAAAACCGGCCGTGTCAATCAGGCGTTGAGACGCACTCGGATTCGGTGAGCTAACCGCTATTCGTAGAGAATTTCTCACAATATTTTTCCTAATGCTTGGGGTAGCGAATCGCGAAAATTAGGCAGTTCAGGTATCCCGGCTTCTCGCAAAGCAAGGTTGTCGAGCACTGAGTTAGCAGGCCTAAGAGCCGCTCGCTGAGGTATCAGTTCCTCCGTCTTGATGGCAGTTACTAGATCAGTTGGCTTACCAAGTGCCTTGAGAATTTCTTTCACGAATTCGTACCAACTTACGATTCCTTGATTCGTTACGTGAAATATGCCGTTGGCCTCTTTAAGCACCAGATCATGAATAGTCGATGCTACATCGCTCGTGAAGGAAGGGTGCCCAATTTGATCTTCAACGAACTTCATAGGGGTGCTTTGCGATGCCAAGCGCACGACAGTTTTCAATAAGTTTGAACCATATGCGCCACAGAGCCACGACGTCCTCACGATAAGATCTTCTGGCCTCATCGCTTGCTCTCCTGCTTCCTTACTTCTGCCATACTCAGAGGAAGGGTTTGTCTTGTCAGTTTCTCGATACGGTCGACTCTGCATGCCATCAAACACATAGTCTGTAGATATTTGAACTACTCGAGCTCTATACCGCTCAGCAGCTTTGACCAACTGAGCTGGCCCAAGTGCGTTAGCTGCATAAGCAAGGTCTGGTTCAGACTCACATTCGTCAACGGCGGTAAAAGCTCCAGCGTTAATTATGACATCGGGTTGGTGTGTATTGACTGCTAAGTCCACGGCTTCACAATTAGTAATGTCCAACTGGTTACGATCCAAAACAATGAGATGTTCGTTAGCTAGCTCGCGCTCTAGCTCTTGCCCCAGCTGACCTCCTCCTCCTGTCACTAAAATTTTTGGACTATTTTTCATTCGGCAGCCTCGGAAAGAGCTTCGCTTAAGGATGGATATACAAATAGGCTTTCGTGCACGTCTTGTACTGTCAAATTTGCGGTTACCGCAAGAGCCACTACCGAGATCAACTCAGCGGCGTGTCTACCTACTATGGAGCC
>DMOB01000088.1:0-7803 GCA_003452475.1 Acidimicrobiaceae bacterium
AGAACTTTTAGCGAGTTTCTTGATCGCTGTCATCGAGTCGGCTCAGTTCTAAATGAACTGGGTGTTAGCCAAGGCCAACGAGTAGCTATTTGGGCCGCTAACTCAGAAACTTATGCAGAGTTGTACCTAGCAATTCCTTCTCATGGCAGAGAAATTATGCCTTTAAACACACGTTGGGCTTTTTCTGAACTCGAATACGCTCTCGAGGATGGCGATGCCACTATTTTAATCACTGATCGTGACCCAGGGCCGTTATCGAAGAATGTAGAGAAGATTATCTCTATTGCCGAATACGAAGAGCTTATTGAGAGCTCAGAACCATTGCCATTCGTTAACGTTTCCGAGGATGCGCTACTCGGACTTTTTTATACGGGAGGCACAACTGGCAAAAGTAAGGGGGTAATGCTAACCCACCGAAACGTTTTAGCTAACACAGTGCATTGTCAGATCACGATGCCTCTATCCGGAAAAGATAAATACCTTCTGGCTGCACCAATGTTTCATGCAGCTGGGACGCTTTCAGTCGTGCAATGTATTTCTCTTGGCGTTACACAAGTAATCGTTCCGAATTTCGATCCCAATGTCTGCCTTGATCTCATCGAGTTGGAGCGCTGCACTTCCACGCTTTTAGTACCAACAATGATCGCAGCGATGGTCGAAGCTCAAGCCAAAAATCCGAGGTCGCTAGATACTATGACTCTGTTGACACATGGGGCATCTCCTATTTCTACAGAAGTACTCAAAAAAGCCTGCGAACAAATTCCGAATGCGGAATTCATACATATTTATGGGGCTACTGAAACGGCTCCCCTAGTAACCGGCTTGCGGTCCGAACAGTTACTTATCGACACGCCGCTAGGCAAGTCTGTAGGGCGCCCAACTCTGGGGGTGTCTATCAAAATAGAAGCAGACCAAGGGCAGCCTGGTGAAGTTTTGGTAAAGGGTCCAAACGTAACTAGTGGTTACTGGAACAAGCCTGAACAGACTGCAGAGGTCATTCAAGGTGACTGGTATCGAACCGGTGATGTTGGCTATCTAGACCATGGAGGGAACTTATTTCTCGTGGATCGCGCCAAAGACATGATTATTTCCGGCGGGGAAAATATTTACTGTTCTGAGGTAGAAGAAGTCATTTACCAAAATCCCAAAATATTAGAAGCAACTGTTTTCGGAATACCTCATCCGGTTTGGGGGGAACAAGTCCATGCCACGGTAGTTCCAAGAGACACCTCACTTACAGAAAGCGAACTTATTGACTTCTGCAGAACTTCCTTGGCCGGCTACAAACTTCCAAGGTCAATAGCATTCCAAGAAAACGAACTACCGAAATCCGGGCCAGGAAAAGTACTAAAACGAGAGTTACGGGCACCGTACTGGGTAGGACATGAAAGAAGCATCAACTAAACCCATTGCATAATGGCCAAATTTATCCCATGCCCACGATTTAGTTTGCAACAGACACTATCTACTGCCAACTAGATAAATGTTTAAGATTAAAGCAAGCAATATCGACTATTTGATTAGGGAGAAATTGTCATGAAACTTGCGCTTATGCTCGGATACTCGGGATCGAAGTTAGACATTCCTATCGGTCGCATAAAGATGGCCGAAGAACTCGGTTATCATTCCGTCTGGACAGCTGAGGCATATGGGTCTGATGCCATGACTCCTCTTGCATACATCGCCGCTTTTACGGAAAAAATAAAACTCGGTACAGGAATTATCCAGCTCGCCGGCCGAGCTCCGGCTATGGCAGCGATGCAGGCCCAAACAATCGATGCCCTGGCTGGAGGAAATCGAATGATTGTTGGGCTAGGTGTTTCCGGTCCTCAAATCGTCGAAGGCTGGTATGGTCAACCTTGGGGAAAGCCATATTGGCGCCTTAGAGACTACATCCAGATTATGCGCAAAATATTTGAGAGACAGGCACCAGTGTCGCACCAAGGCACCGAGTACCAATTACCTTTCACCGGAGAAGGCACTACAGGCCTCGGCAAGCCACTAACATCGATACTCCACACAAATCCATCTCTGCCAATTTGGCTAGGTAGCGGTTCCGAAGCAACCGTTAAACTTACAGCTGAGCTATGTGACGGTTGGCTCCCTATGCACTTTGTGCCCGGCCGCATGAATCATTACCGCCCTTGGATAGAGGAAGGGTTCTCTCGAGCTCGAAATAATGGTAACGAAAAGAGCTGGAAAGACTTTGACATAATCGCTCAATGTCCAGTTCAAATATCAGACGATATCGGAACAATTTTCAAGAAAGCAAAAGATAATATCGCCTTATACGCCGGTGGAATGGGACATAAAGAAGTCAATTTTCATAACCAGCACATGATCCAGCGAGGTTATGAGGACGTGGCAACCAGAGTTCAGGAGTTGTATCTAGCGGGATACAAAACTGAAGCAGCGGAAGCAATCCCGGATGAATATGTTGACGAGGCGGGCCTGTACGGCTCTCGAGAACGAATAACTAAGCGCTATCTCCAATGGGCAGATAGCGGGATCACAGGAATGAATATCAATACTTCACAAGACGAAGCCGTAATCCTACTAGCGGAGCTAGCAGGTAGCGGCAGGGAAAGTTGAGCTACTAATAATGCAATCAGCAATTATGAGTCTCGGCGACAACCTCGCACATCCACACACCAAAGAGCGAATATCGGAGTCAGACCGTCATCGACAACTCGTCAACTACGCCGGGTGGGCTGATGATGCCGGCTTCGATGCAGTGCATATTGGTGAACACCACTTTAATGACTATATGTTGAGCTCACCTCCGGTAGTTCTGAGCGCTATCGGCGAACGCGCTCCCAATCTTATTCTTTCGACCGCAGTTACTTTGATTCCCACGCTAGACCCTGCACGTCTTGCAGAAGACTATGCCACCCTTGATAATCTTTTCCCTGGCCGAGTTGAAATTGTTGCTGGTAGAGGCAATTTTTTCTCTCGAACATATCCTGCATTTGGCCTTTCGATTCATGATGCTCGAGAAATATTTGCAGAAAAAATTGGTTTAGTTCATAAGTTACTCAACTCAGAAAATGTTACTTGGAGCGGTAAATTTAGAGAACCACTAGACAATATAACCACCAGGCCGAGACCCACTCGTGAAATTCCGATGTGGGTGGGAGCAGGATCCCACGAGTCTGCAGAACTAGCAGCCCGATGGGGCTTTCACTTAATGTTGCCATCAGTTTTTGGTCACCCCAAAATGTTTGTACCCATCATCGAGCGCTATCGTGAGGCCTGGCAAGAGTTTGGGCGTGACCCAAAAGATATCCACATCGGGTCTTGCGCTCATGCTTTTGCCGGTAAAAATAACAAAGATATGCTTGCGCGTTTCGTTCCGAGATACGGACATTATTGGAACTTTGTCGATGACTTAATTCGAGCCAATACTGACGGAAAAGTCAAGCTTCCCTTTGATCTAGACGCATCTTTGAGCGGCCCTGCTGTCGCTGGCAGCTCCCAGGAATGTGTCGAACGTATGAGCGAAATTCACGAACTGTTAGGACATGATCGACAATTGTTTATGTTCGATATGGGGGGAATCAGCAATAACGAGCTTCAAGAAACCGTTCAACGGTTTGGAGAAGAAGTTTTGCCCTACTTGCCAAACTCGTGATTATCTCTTCCACTTTTGTACGTGATCAGGGATAGCAATTAAGTCGCTTGAGAACTCATCAGGTTCGGGAGCACCGATTGCCATCCCTATTGGGATGACCCCAGCCCATACATCAAGTTCCATATCTTCTTCGTAATCATGAGGAGGTCCGAACCGAATTTTTGCAGATACTTCATTAATGGGGACAGAGAGTACTAGCGTCGACTGGATTTCCTTGGCAGAATTTTTTCTAGTAGCTGCTACTCGACCCGAAATTATGTGTTCAGTCACTGCTTCCAGTGCGGAACTTTTTTCATCTAAATCAGTGACTTGTTTTGCTTTTCCAAAGATTACTACTGATCGATAATTCATTGAGTGGTTAATTAATGAACGAGCTAAGACTAAACCATCTAGCAGCGTCACTGTCACACAAACATCAACATCACGAGCATCCCGGAGGAGTCGGCTCGCAGCTGACCCATGTAAATACAGTTGTTCCTCGACTCGCCCATAAGTCATTGGAATAACTAGTGGCGTTTCATCCTGAACTATTCCCACATGAGCTACAAGGCCCTCATCAAGAATCGAGTGCACCGTCTCTCGGTCATAACTGCCTCTATCTGGTTTCCTTTTTACCTCAGTTTTATTTGTTCGAACATATTCTTGCTCTGACATAGGCACACCATAGGACTCTTCGGATACTGTTATCCAATGGTCACCGAAATAGATCCCGTCGACATATTCCTTCCGGTGAACGAAACTGATTTGTTTAGTGCTCCTTTTCTCGAGAAACTTGCGAACCAAGCAAAGCTCGCTGACGAAACTAGAACCGTGTCCTCAGCTGCTATCGAAGCTATTCGAGGGACTGACTTTATGCGCATGGCAGCATCTACAAATTTAGGCGGTACTGAGCAATCAGTTCTGCAAATGGGGCGCGAATTAGAGGCCATTGCGTCGAGGTGTCCATCTACTGCATGGACTCTATGGAACCATCTCTGTGTGTTTCATCTTTTTGTAGGTACTTTGGGTCCGGACCACATATCGCTCTTGAAAGAAATAGTAGAAGCTGGGCAGTGGGTATCTTTTCCCGCCGGAGCTGGGAGTAATGTCTACGGGCAAATCGAGGGCGGTGAAGCCGTTCTGAACGGGACCGCTTCCTGGGGAACCGGAAGTCGGTATGCTGATCATTGCGGCGTCGTGTTTGCGGTTACAGATGAGTCCGGTCATCCAATTCGACCTATGGATCTGCGCTTTACGATAATTCCTACCCCCACTGACGGAGTCAAGATTGATCCCACCTGGGACGGTTCAGGACTTCGAGCATCAGCTACTGACGATGTGCATTACAGTGATGTGAGAGTTCAGCTCAGCCGTTGCGTCTCTTGGTTCGGAGCAAATCGGGCAGAATCGTTGCGAACAGTTCCAGTTATTCACCATCGTTACCGGGAAGATTGGGTTGGGTTATCTGATCTTTTTTTAGGGTGGATGGCAACCGGTGTAGTTCGAATGGCATTAAAAGAGGCATGTGCCTCGGTGCGTTCTCGAAGAATTCTTATGGGGGGCAAAATGGTCGAAAGGCCAACTGTCCAGATTAATCTTGGAAAAGCTACTGCCTTGGCCTCTTCAGCTAGAGCGGCTATCGAAACTGCTTGTAACGAAGTAGATCATCGGATCAAAGCTCACCAAATTCCGAATGAAGCAGACTACTTTCGACAAATGTCTATTGTTTCGATGGCAGTAAATCAACTCTCAGAGGCAATGCAACTATTAGAAAAGTCGCAAGGAGGTACGTCTCTGCGCGAAGGTGGGAATTTTGAACGTCGCTATCGGGATTTTCGAGCTATGCCGCTACACATAAATGTTCACGAAGATCGAGTCAACCATCAGCTTGGTCGATATGTCTTAGGAATTGATCGAGAACCATTCTAAAAGTTACGAAACTGAAACGAATAAACTGTTCATGATCAACAATTTGCTTAAAACAAAGACCACTTTTTTCGACCTCCAACTTCCAATGGCTCTATTCTGAACTTTTAGTACTAGCACGGAGGGCGCAAAGCAGTGGGCTACGACATAGTTATCAAAGACGGTTTTATTTTCGATGGCACTGGTGCTCCAAGAGTCCGTGGCGATATCGGAATCACTGATGGTCATGTTTCTGAAATAGGCAGAGTAGACAGCAAGAATGCAAAAAGGGTAATTGACGCAACAGGAATGCATGTCGCACCTGGGTTCGTTGACCTACACACACATTACGATGCCCAAATTTTTTGGGACCCTTACTGCACCCTTTCGGGTTGGCATGGAATCACCTCTGTAGCAATCGGCAATTGCGGTTTCGGCTTTGCGCCCGTCGACCCTGATATGCGCGAGTACGCAATGAAATCAATGACCCGCGTAGAAGCTATTCCCTACGATTCCATGGCTCTAGGTATGCCGTGGGATTGGACAACCTTTCCGGAATATCTAGATAGTTTAGAACGCACTCCAAAAGCTATGAACATTTTGCCTTACGTTCCCATCGGCCCGATGCTCATTCAAGTTCTTGGCCTTACTGATGCCAAAGCGGGACGTATGCCGACTGCCAGCGAGCATGACGCGCTTTCGAAGATGTTACATGAGGCTATGGACGCTGGTGGCTGCGGGTGGTCTGCTCAACGCCTTCCTCCCACAGGTCCCGCTGCAGTCCAGCGTGACTGGGATGGAACTCCGATGCCAACCGACATGATGAACGACGAAACCGCTCGCGTTCTCGCTCAAGTATTAGCTGACCGGAATCAAGGTGTAGTGCAAATGACACTCACTACAGACGACATCAAACACGATTTAGCTCACCTCGAAGAGATTGCTTCGATTAGCGGCAGGCCACTATTGCATAACGTCGTTCAAGCCTTCGAAGACCGTCCACATATTCACAAACGCCAAATCGAATGGCTCGAGCGCTGCAGAGAACGCGGAATACCTGTCTACGGGCAAGGAGTAACAAGTGATGCTGGTTTCACTTTCACTCTCGAAGATTGGAATCTCTACGATGATTCGCAAGACTGGATGGAAGCATGCATGGGAACAAAGGAAGAGCGACTAGCTAAATTTGCTGACCCATCAAGGCGTCAAGGACTCAAAGACAATCTTCCTGCCACAGCAACAGCCCCATTGGGAACCGTAACTATCCTTTCACCTCGCTCAGACAGCACCGAACGCTACAGAGAAATGTCAGTAGCGCAAGCAGCTGAAATGAGTGGTAAAGATGAGGTAGACATCATGCTTGACATCGCGGTCGAAGACGGACTAGACACCTTATTTTTTGTGGCTCCTCCTCAAGGAAATAGCAGTCACCTTAAAGACGTAGTGACTTACCCGCATATGTTGTTTGGCGTATCAGATGGAGGCGCTCACACAAAGTTCTTAACTGCAGGACGATACCCGACTGAAACCTTGTCGCAACAGGTGAGAGATAATGAGTGGCTGACCTACGAAGAAGCCCATCGTAAACTTTCAGCGCTGCCAGCCCAATTGGCTGGTTTCCAAGATCGCGGAGTCATTCGCAATGGAAGTCCCGCAGATATAGTTATCTACGACCCAGAGAATCTGAAGGTACTCCCGATGGAAGTTGTGCACGACTTACCGGGCAGTGAGTGGAGACGAATACAAAAAGCATCGGGCTATCAAAACGTTATTATCAACGGCGAAATCACTATCGAGAATGACCAACAAACGAATACCTACAGCGGCAAACTTTTACGCAATGGAATTTAAGAAAGCCATTCACTAATTCACAGCATTTGGAGCATTTTCGCCGCTTTCTCAACGTGATTAGTGACGCTTTTTTGCATTTGTTCTAAATCAATTTCCTCGCTCTGAATGCCTTGCTGACCACCTAAATATCTAGCGTAAACTCCTTCCCCGATGCATGCCAGTCGCCACTCTGCAAATGCCCGATAGTAATCCACTGAGCTAATAGGAATTCCCATTTCTTCGACATAGCGAGCTGCTAGCTCGTCTTGACTCATAAACCCTGGAAGTTCTGTACTTGCTGCATCACCGACTAACTCATCATCGGAATTTTCGTCATACCAATACCCTAAGAGGCCCGCAAGATCAGCCATCGGCTCGCCAAGCGTGCACAGCTCCCAATCAAGAACCGCTATTACCGAACCAGAAGAGTCAACCATACAATTAGAAAGGCGATAATC
>DMOB01000088.1:8200-9328 GCA_003452475.1 Acidimicrobiaceae bacterium
ACAAGAGGGATATCGCGAGTTCTTGAACTCTCCCATTGCCCAGACCACCTTTTAATCTGACGCTCTATATACCCATTCCGTTTAGCCAGGTCGCCAAGCCCAACATGATCAATATCAACACGGTGCAATGCACAAAGGGTATCGATTAATGACTCTGACATCTTTCTACGGACGCCTTCGTCCATGGAGGACGCAATTTCCACATCACGCACAACTATGCCATCCACATAGTTCATTACGTAGAAATCGCGTCCGTTCACTCTTTCATCCTGGCACAGGCCGACCATCTCAGGCACAGGCACCTCACTGCTTCTGAGCGAATGCATAAGTCGGTATTCGCGCGCCATGTCATGGGCAGAAGGCAAAAGTTTACCAGTAGGTGGTCGACGGAGAACAAACCTAACACCACTATTATCGCTTACCGTGAATGTCATATTGGACCTACCACCAGCGATTAAGCTGTAAGTAAGGGCTCCGTCAACTTCTGCGTTGTTACCTATCCATGAACTAACTTTATTGACAGCTATGGCTGGTGGCCCTGTATCCGACATTGTAGAACTCCTACCTACCGTTAATTCGTAGCTTTGTCATAACAAATCATCTTAAGCTTGTACTCCTCATGCAATAGTTGCAGTGAGATTGCTGTTTATTGGCAGGCGTTGTCGTCAATCTTAGCTTCCTTCAAAATTTGGTTTACGTTTCTCTCTTAAAGCCTTCATGGCCTCTAGGTGCTCTTCTGATCGGGCAGAGGCTAAATGATTTGACTGAATTTGGCCTAGATCAGGGTTTAGGCCTGCTAGATCGTCGATCGCCTTCTTTGTCATTTTTACGGCGCCGGGAGCCAAGTTAGAGATAGCTTGACAAAGCTCTGAGACTCTCGGCTCAAGCATATCCGAATCCAACATTTCCGTCAGGTAGCCCATGGTAAGCAATTCATCAGCTTGGATACTTTCGCCGGTCAAAAAAATTCGCTTAGTCGCCGAAGGGCCAATACGCTCGACAAATCTTTGAAGCCCTGTCGCATAATATTGCAAACCGATTTTTGCGGCAGGCATTGCCAGCATGATTGAGCGAGCTGCGACTCTCATGTCACACGCCATCGCAAGGTCGGTACCCCCACCGTGAATA
>DMOB01000131.1:0-5034 GCA_003452475.1 Acidimicrobiaceae bacterium
ATCACGAACCAATCAGTAATTGAAATTATGTCGCCTACATCTAGGGCCACGATATCGATAGCCTGCAGTTCAGATGCACCTCCGCCGGCCGCTTCCACCAACTTCGATAGCTCCGCGCCTGTCTCTCTAAATTCAAAACTCACCGTGCGGACCTACTATCACCATCGAGGTTAGGAAAAACTTGCCGTAAGATCACTTACGATACAGGCCAGAGTTCTCTATATACGAGTTGACAGGTTCACCTACTAAATGTCGGATCGTTTTTCCTTCCCTCACCCGCTCTCTTATCGTCGAACTCGAGATATCTACCGACTCCATTTCTAGTCGCTGGAATCGCCACCCTTTAGGAACATCACGAGCCGACCACGCCCTATCTACCACAACTATTTGTACCAGCTGCCTTAGCTCCTCAGATCGATGCCAACTCTGCAAACCCCCTGCAGCATCAGCTCCCAAAATCAAAGAAATCAGAATTTTTTTCCTACTTTTTTCATGTAATTCCTTAACCGTATCGATGGTGTACGAAGGGCCGCCACGTCTGATTTCACTGTCCGAGACCACAAATTTTGTGGTCTCGCCTACGAGGGCTTGAACCATTTCTAGTCTAATTTTTGCTGCCGTAACTCTTTGATCACCTGACTTTTGCCAAGGATCATTCGCTACCACAAATCTAACTTCGCTCAGCTGTAAGGCTTCACTAGCGGCATTGGCTAAAGCCAAGTGACCGAAATGGGGCGGGTCAAAAGTCCCGCCCACGATTCCAATCCTTTCGACCATTTTCATATTCTATTGCTTTAGTGTTGGCAACAGAGGTAGATCATGGACTACAGTTGGATGGTCCAAGGTTCAGCTGCACGACAGCCGAATCTAGACAACAATATGGTTCAAATTTTTTGAGCCGCGGTAACCATTTTCTTGTGACTCACGTCACCAAAATTGCCTTACATGACATCTGTCCGTATGGCATAGTCAGTAGGCAGCGAACAGACACATCCCCCTGATGCGTCAAAGTTTGATTTTTTTCAGACTTAAATGACCGGTGGTTGACCCCTCGGCGGAGTAAATAAATTATGAGTGATTCAGTAGGCCAGTATCTAAACGAAATCGGCGCGGTTGCCTTGCTAACTGCTGACGATGAAAAAATGCTCTCCAAAGAAATAGAAGCGGGTCGCGAAGCTCGTATTCTTCTCGAAGGTGAAGAACCGGTAACCGTCGGAGAGCGCCGTAAACTCAAAGCAGCAGTTCGAACCGCTGAAGCTGCCCGAGATAGATTTATCAGAGCAAACCTTCGACTGGTAGTCTCAATCGCACGTCGATATCCGTTACCACCAGCCATGGAACTCCTTGATCTCATCCAAGAAGGAAATCTTGGACTGGAACATGCCGTTGAAAAGTTTGATTGGCGTCGGGGTTTCAAGTTCTCCACGTATGCAACATTTTGGATTCGCCAATCAATAGGCCGAGCGCTTGACCAAAAAGCTTCGCTCATTCGCTTGCCTAGCGACCGTTCAGCGAGCCTGAGAGCTGCTCTGCGTCACAGCGGTGGCGACGGTGATGGTCTGGACGATGAGAATGCATGGCTTCAGCGCATCAGCACCCCAACTTCTTTAGATAAAACTATCGGAGATGATGGCGATAGCTCGCTAGTCGACTTGATCGGCGATAGCGCTCCCGGGCCAGAAGATCACGCTCTTGAAACTGATAAAAAAGAAATGATTGTCGGCCTTCTCGACCGCTTAGATCCCAGAGCTAAATTAGCAGTAGCTAGACGATTTGGACTTCTTGATGGGGAAACTCATAGCTATCGTGAAGTAGGAGAAGAGTTGGGCGTGACTGCCGAAGCAGCGCGACGATTAGTTAAACGAGCCGTCGATGATCTGCGAGAAGACGCTCTAGTAATTGTTGCCTAAACTATTTACGTCTCTTCAGCGCTTAAAACTCCAAAATAGAAGTTCACAATTTCAAAATATTATAAAACTTAACCTTTTTCTTTTGGACTAAAAGCTTTCTACCCTGCACAATTAGAAACGTGACTATTACCTGGCATCCCGGTTCATGGAATGACTGCCCAGCGGGGCAACAACCTTCGTGGCCCGAAGCAGATTTTTACAACGAGACACTACACGAACTTGGCACTAAACCGCCGCTAGTTTTTGCAGGAGAGGCGCGTCGATTAACAACTCATCTCGGACGAGTCGCGAATGGTGAAGCATTTGTTTTGCAGGCGGGCGACTGCGCCGAATCATTTGATTTGAGCAGCGCTGACGCTATTCGAGACAAACTGAAGGTGATACTTCAAATGGCTGTGGTGCTGCAATATTCAGCCGGACTACCTGTGGTCAAGATAGGTCGCATCGCTGGCCAATTCGCTAAGCCGAGATCATCAGGAACCGAGACGCGCGATGGAGCGACCTTACCTAGTTTCAGAGGCCACATAGTAAACGATATTAATTTTGAGGAATCCTCTCGTAAACCAGACCCCAACAGACTACTGCAGGCTTACAATACCTCAGCCGCTACTCTCAACCTTCTTAGAGCTTTCACTCGTGGCGGCTACGCCGATCTTCGACAAGTGCATGAGTGGAATCAGGAGTTCGTTGCGTCAAGCCCGGCAGGTAAAAGGTACGAAATTTTAGCGGCCGGTATAGAAAAAGCCCTAAATTTCATGACTGCATGTGGATTCGATACTGATGATGCCGCTATGCGGCAAGTTGAGCTGTACACGAGCCACGAAGCTCTCCTCCTAGGCTACGAACAAGCTTTAACAAGACAAGACAGCATTACTGGTGACTGGTATGACTGTTCAGCGCATATGCTTTGGATAGGCGAACGTACTCGCGAGCTAGACGGAGCGCACGTCGAGTTCCTTAGAGGCGTTCACAATCCGATTGGGTCTAAAATTGGCCCTTCAACCAGTCCTAGCGATGCCCTAGACCTTTGCAACGCCTTGAACCCAGATAAAATTCCAGGACGCCTGACGCTCATCAGCCGCATGGGAGCGGGAAAAGTTGGCGAACACCTACCAGCGATCCTGGAGGCGGTTTCGGCAGCTGGACATCCGGTTGTTTGGCAATGTGATCCTATGCACGGAAACACCTACGCTACCGAATCAGGTATAAAGACACGGGATTTCGATGTCATTATGACCGAGGTTCGTGAGTACTTCGAAATTCATCGGGCAACAGGAACTTGGCCCGGTGGTGTTCATTGCGAGCTTACTGGTGACACAGTCACCGAGTGCGTCGGCGGTAGCGATTCTCTGGCAGCCGATCAGCTAGGTGAACGTTACGAAACAATGTGCGACCCCCGCCTTAACGGGCGACAGTCGTTAGACCTAGCATTTGGGGTTGCAGAACTCTTATCTGGATTCAGGTAAATAACCTGAAGACCCACGTTCCCAGGGAAGGCGTCACGGCCTGTTTCTATCCGGCCAAAACAAAATCGAAGGTTATTAGGCTAAATGGTCTACGAAACCCTCTAGTTGACGTAGGTTCCTACAGTCGAACACGCCATCTGTGTGAGTGGAATATTCACTAATAACAGAATCACCCGTGTCCCAATACGATTTAGGTTCGGGATTAAGCCAGAAAGTAGATCTAGCTTTCTTAGCTGTCTCCTTTACCACCCAAGCGTTAGTAGCGTGATAGTTGTTCCGAGCATCACCTAGGAACATTACTGTTGATTTAGAACTAATTTCGTGACCGAACTTTTCCCAGAAAACACCAAACGCATGTCCATAGTCTGAGTGACCGTCTACCCACACGACATCTGCCTCAGTGTTTACCCGGTGCACAGCATTATTAATATCTTCTTCGTCTTGGAACATCCTGGTAACTTCATCAATCCCATCGATGAACACAAAAGAACGTACCTTACTAAACTGATTTTGTAGGGCGTAGACAAGGTGCAGAGTAAACCGAGCAAACGCAGCAACTGAGCCAGATATGTCGGCGACGACAATCAACTCTGGTTTATTCGGCTTCGGGTTCCTAAATCTAGGTTCTGCTGGCACGCCGCCATAGCTTAGCGACTGTCGAACGGTCGCTCTGAAATCTAGCGGTCCACGACGCTTGTGCTTTCGCTTTCGCGCTAGTCTGGCTGCTAGTTTCCTAGTCAGCGGTTGAATGGCTTTACGAATACTTGCCATTTCTTCACGGCTAGCGTGCATGAAGTCTACGTCTTCAGGAAGTGGTTTCTTCAAGGTCTTAGCCATCGCTTCGACACCACGATCAGCTACTAGACGCCGTCGAATCTCTGCCTCAATTTCTTTTTTAAGATCTTCGATCCGGTTCTGGAACTCTTCCCGTTCTAAACGCTCTTGCAGCGAGGTTAGATCACTCTCCGACTTCTCCCCTGCCTCTTCCATCATGCGCTCGAGCATTCCGTCAAGATCCAGGTTACGTAAGGTCCGATATAGATAATAGGTGCCGCCCACAGGTCGCCCAGGCTCCATGCCAGCAAATTGAGTGACAGCAGCTCTAGCCATCGCCGCCATCATCGCCTCATCGCCATTCATAAGAGCGCGATATAGCATCTCAGCAATTTCTTCCGGGCTCATATCTTCGCCCGAGCCTCGTCCTCCCATGCCTTTCATCTGCTGAGACATCCACTCTTCGAGCGAATCCTCGTCAATCTCGCCATCTTCATTCTCGGTAACCGAATATTCTGGGCCTCGCATGGAAAAGTAGACTTCGAATACCGTCTCGAAAGCTTTCCAATGTTGTTCATTTTTAACTAATGTCGTAGCCAACGCATACTTAAACGCATCCCTATCTTCTATGGGAATGTGTTTAATAGCTTGCATCGCGTCTAAGTTCTCAGTTAGCGAGACTGGCAGACCAGCGTTACGCAGTTCAACTACAAAACCACTCATTAAATCGAGCATCTATTTAGCCTTCGATCGATAGTTCCTTACGGACTTTTTCTATATCTGACTGGTACTTGAGCAAAATATGAAGAGATTCCTTAGCCGTTTCGATATCAATATTGTCAATACCTAGCAGCACCAAAGTTCGTGCCCAATCTAGTGTCTCA
>DMOB01000069.1:0-280 GCA_003452475.1 Acidimicrobiaceae bacterium
GCTATCGGCAACGCAGCACGAGCCAGCAGCCCACACAAGACCACCATCGACATCATCATCAGCGTGGTACGCGAACGACTGATCGCTGCGTCAATGAACCCCATCATTAGTTAGAGACTCCTGATCTTTCAGCCACGGCTGGTCGTACATCGACGGCCTGGCCTTCTGATACGAATTCGTGACCAATCGTAATTAGGCGAGCCTTTTCTGGTAGTCCTGTTACCCATGCCCCGTCCGGAGAATCTTCAATAATTACGACGGGATAGAACTCAACTCGATT
>DMOB01000069.1:638-3130 GCA_003452475.1 Acidimicrobiaceae bacterium
CAGTGCCCCGTCATCATTTAAGGTAAACAGCGAGGGGGATACACGATGAGCGCTCACGGCCTCTCCGGTCAGATCCACCACCGTCGTGAGCCCGGCTCGAATTTGATAGTCCGCATTAGGGACTGTTATTTCAATCGGGTAGGTGCGAGTAATGTCGTCAGCCTGACTGCCAATAAAGGTTATCGAGCCTTCAAGGTAGTCACCGATGCTGGTTCGCGCGTTCACCGCCTCACCCAAGCGCAGCGCACCGACATCCCGCTCTGGGACGGATACCTCTATTAGGATCGGATCTAAATTGATCAATGTGGCACAAACATCGCCTACTTTAGCAAGATCACCTACCACCATGGGCTGTGTCTCAACTACGCCAGAAAACGGCGCCTTTACTTTTGTGCGACTCAAATCAAGCTCTCGACGGAGCAGATTGGCCTTCGCTGCCTCTAGCCGTGTGGAGAGCTGTGCAGCCTGAGCTTCTGCGAGTAAATTATCACTTCGCAGGACCAATGCGCCGTTGTACTCGATCTCAGCTTGAGCGACTGCTGCTCGCGCCTCGGTGACCAGGGCAGCTCTCTCGTCGGTTGCAATCTCACAGAGTAATTGTCCTTCTACGACGCGAGCGCCCCTTGCTACTGGTCGCGAAATCACCCGGCCCGAAATCTCAGTGCTAATACTCGCAGTCTGTTTGCTAACCGTTTTACCGCGCAAGATGCGGTTCTTGTTCCTGGGTTCGGAACGTATCTGCTCCACCACGACAGAAGGTAAGGATGAATCTGAAGCTGTCTGCAGCGCGTCCAATAAGTTGGGCGTTGGTGCTTCAGAATTTGTGAAAAGGCCCGAGGCAAGCCATAACAGAACGAGCAGAGCAAAGATTGAAGCGATTTTCAGATTGTTTTTCATAATACCCGTGACACCCAGGCCTTAACGCCGATGCAAGTCAGACAAACGGCACAGTATGCAGTCCAACAAAGAAGCGGAATGCAAACTCCGGGTTTGCACTACAGTAATACAGGCTTTCGGCTGCCATTCTACTAGGATCTCCCCGCAAGCATTTGTGCCCCAATTTTTTTTTCACGTTCTATTGGGGTTTCTCCCCCGGAGAATTGTGAGCATCCTGCATGCTATTGGGCTATGCCGATGTGCAATTCTCAGTGCGAGGCCGATTTTAAATCGGCTTACGGATCAGCACAGACGACGCTAAGATTGAGTACTCCGGTGAGGAGTCCACTTTCGCTGCACTGCTGCTAGATCCGAGGTCGCTGCTATAATGCTGCGCCTGAGTATTTGACAATTGGATCTCCGAGAAAATGCCCTCGATAAGAACTTCAGAGTTAGCGGCATCGGTCGGGATAAAAAAAGCGTAGTCCCGGAAGGTGATGCGCGCCCATTTATCGTTCTCCATAGCAATGAAAAAACAGCCTTTAGCTTGGCAAACTTGTGTGATTTTTGCGGAGACACGAACTTCTTTCCCCAGGTAAGTTTCTCTCTGCTCAATAAGGTCTGCAAGGCTCAATCCCTCTGCTTTATTCGGCATCGGATCGCCAAAGACTTCATAGTTTGGCCCCGTTTCTACTGCTTCTGACAGTCTCAACACGCTGCTGTTTTGAGTCCCTGCCGACAATATTGACGAATACAAGAGTAGCGCTGAAACTCCCGAGATCAAAAAGCTATTCAACTGCATTTCTACCATCTCCTTTTATTTAACTAAGCAACGTTAAAGCGCCTCACCACCAGTATTTAGGGTAAGAACGACCACGCCATAAGTTGTTGTATGCGACCCCCAGCGTCACGATTACGAAGGCACCGGCTAACGTTGGTGTGAAAAGAAAACTCCAATCGGGACCCAACAAAAAAATCGCCACGGGATTGGACCCCGCAGGTGGATGAGCGACTCTAAAAAAAAGCATCGTGACCGTCGTCAGTCCGAGAGCGAAGCCCATTACTAACCAGCTTTCTCCGATAAAGTGAAAACAACCAAGGCCGATAGCAGACGCCAAAAAATGGCCAGCGAGCACATTCCTGGGCTGCGCAAATGGTAAGTCTGGGGCAGCCATAACTAAAAAAATTGAAGCCCCAAAGGACCCCATTACCAGTGCGTGCTGGGACGCCTCCGCTAGCAAGCCCAGTGAAGCCCCTGCTATCGAAGCTCCGATAAAAGCGATTAGTAAAACTTTCGCCGTTGGGCTTTTCTGGTCAGGAGAACTTTGCCCTCGCAATTTAATTCGGTAGCTCATTTCGCCGGTAAGTTTGAAGAAGATATCTCTAAGCATTTGAGCACACTTCATCACCGTGCTCCCGGAAACCGAATGCTGTGCTGGAATTCATTTCCCTTGCGTCTAAGAATTTTCTTCGCCACTGTTTTTGGAGAAAAAATTGTCAACGCTCCAAATGCCTGGGCCGTTTGCGGCAATTAATAAGAAGCCGAAGCAGTAAAGGGCGGCTAGCTCGCCACCATTGATCATCGGGAAAAAGCTGTTGAGTCCGTGAACCATCCA
>DMOB01000008.1:0-2860 GCA_003452475.1 Acidimicrobiaceae bacterium
GGCGATAACCAGCCCTGCGCAGTGAGCATCATAGCTTCCTGAGCAGAAACGTCGATGTGCTGTCCTTGCCCTGAACTTTGTTGGTGAGTGAGAGCTATCAGTACAGCGCAAACAGCTTCTGATGCAGCGTTCACCCAAACCTGCGGAGCGGAAATACGGACTGGAGCTCGATCTGCGTACCCATTGAGCGACATTGGTCCGGCAGCAGCACTGAGGGTGAGATCTGTCCCTAGCCAATTCGCTTTCGGGCCGGTGGCTCCGAAAGGACTAATTGATACGGTTATTAGAGAAGGGTTTAACTCCCTGAGGTGGTTTAAATCAATTTCGAAGACGCCACATTCAATTAGGACATCTGCCGAAAGAGCAAGGGTTTCCAGTTCTGTCGGATCAGAAATCACAACAGATTTTTTGCCACGGTTGTAGGCCCAATGAAGTAGGGAGGTCTCGCTGCTCTCTACACCATCAGCATAAGGGCCTACATGTCGTGAACTTTGACCACTACTAGGCTCGAGAGCGAGTACTTCTGCGCCCATTTGGGCAAGTAAAAATCCTGCAAAATCCCCACGATTGTCACATAAATCCAAAACACGAAACTTCGATAACATCGCACCCCCGGCGTCATCAATATTGAGAGGCTCGCTGAAAGAAATCTCCAGGTCCTAAAATTAGACTAGCAGGCGGCTAGAAAACTCTTTCCAGAGGTATGGCTGAGTTTGTTGATTGAAGTGCTTATCGCAATAGGCTTCGCCATTCAAAGTGGAAGTTCCTTGAGTTGACCAATGTGAGAAAATACCACCGAAATGCTACTCGAAGTTATCGACACGTAAATTTTGTATAAAGTAATTCCTGAAGGAGGCAAGACAGGTGACGCCTTCTTCTTTGTTTCGATTGAGTTTTCTTTCGGTTTAATTGCATGGGCGTTAATGTCGGATCGGTTGCCGGCCGGTGCCCCACTTTATTGTTCCGTATGTCTACCGCAGCGACGCTAACCAAAGAAGCAAATTTTGAGCGTTGGGTTGTTTCGTAATGCTTTGGCTAAGGTGTTTGAGGTGTCCGGCCCGGTTGTTTGAAATGAACAGTCTTGATCGATAGAGGATGAGTTATGAGTAATAATGAAGCTGAGGAAGAAAACTTCGATCCTGTAGCTGACTTGCACCAGCGTCAACAACGAGTGCGACAAGACATGGGCGGAGCAGCAAAAGTTGCGAAGATGCAGGCTGACGGAGTTCCGACTATTCGTGATCACATAGACGGTGTTTTAGACGAGGGTTCTTTTCGTGAGATAGGTACTTTTAGTCGCTCTATGCGATTAGAGGATCGGTCGAACACTCCAGGCGACGGAAAAGTTGGAGGGGAGGGAATGATAAACGGGAAACCAGTTGCGATCGCTGGCGATGACATAACTGTCAAAAAAGGATCTTCTGCGATAGTCGGAAGTCGCCGAATTGGGCGGCTGTACGACAGAGCCCTGGAACGTGGAATGCCATATGTTTATATAGGAGAGACGGGCGGTGGAAGAATCCCGGACCTTATTGGAGCAGAAGGCATCGCCGATGTTGCTCCGGCACTTTCGGTCTCGCGACGTCGACGACAGATACCGATGGCAACAGCGATAGTTGGGCAAAGTTTTGGTGGCTCTTCTTTCCAGTCGGCTTTCTCAGACTTCGTTGTCCAAGTACGAGGTTCCGTTCTTGCCGTTACTTCTCCCAGAGTGTTCGAAATTGCTACGGGGGAAGTGATTGGGTTCGAAGAGCTTGGAGGTGTCGACGTTCATTCTCGGATCACCGGCCAGATCGACCTAGGCGTCGAAACTTTCGATGAAGCCTACGAGGCTATTCAACGCTGGTTGTCATATCTTCCTCAGAACGCCTGGTCAGTTTCACCGAGGCTTGACAGCAGAGCAGATATGACTCCAGACCACTCACTAGCTGGACTGATTCCCTCCAAACGAACGCGCGGTTACGATATGCGACGGTTCTGCTCGACTCTTTTCGATGCTGGATCTTTCATGGAGTTGCAGCCGGGCTATGCACGCAACCTAACCAGCGGCTTAGGGCGGCTAGATGGATTCTCAGTCGGTGTAATAGCAAACAACCCGATGTTTAACGCCGGGGTTCTTGATCCTGATGCATGCCGGAAAGCCATCCGTCTCATGTGTCTTTGTGATGCCTTTAACCTGCCGGTCATTTTTTTGATGGACGTACCGGGGTTTATGGTCGGGAAAGCAGTTGAACACAACCGAATTTTGTCTCTTGCAATACGCTTTGTTGAAGCTCTTTCTAATATGTCCACACCTACTTTGACGGTTACTTTACGTAAAGGATTCGGGTTAGCGTTTCCGGCGATGAATGGTTCAGGTCTTGGTTCTTCAGGGCTTTACTCCTGGCCGGGCGCAGAAATAGGTTTCATGGACCCGGAAGTTGGTGTGAACGTGGCATATTCATCTCGCTTTGCTGACCTCGGTGTCGACGAAGCTGAAGCTGAGAAAAATCGATTAGTCGAAGAAATTTCTAATGTGACGACGCCATATGAGGCAGCCGGGACTATGCGGATAAATGAAGTTATAGACCCAGCTGACACCCGGATTGTTCTCGTCGAAAATTTACGACAGTTAGATGGGCGCCGGATCCCACCTCCTGAACAACGTCCGCTAAGTTATTGGCCAACCGTGTAGATGTCCCTTGCAAGGGGGCGTAGGGGCGAGCGCTCTAGCGCCCAAACTACGATGTGTGACCTGCGCGACTTGGGTCCATGAATGCTCCGTTTTGCACAGCCCAACAAGCATGTTTGACACTACTGATGGTGATAAGAAAACCGGAATAGGCTTGGTTCGCATCCGGTTCGTTAGCACCGATTAGTC
>DMOB01000148.1:0-4354 GCA_003452475.1 Acidimicrobiaceae bacterium
ACCGCCCAGATGAATTAGCGAAAGTTCTTCTTGAGATCATCGGCGAATAGCCCAGAGATAAAGGTGCTCGGGCCTCACTGACGAATATAGGCCTTAAGTCAATTTGAGTTCCTTCTTCCCTGACAATTAAAATTGGGGTTAGGACTCCTTGCAACGCACAAACAATTACTGTTTGTACTGTCGCAATGATTTGCGCAAAAGCCTTCTAGCCATCCAGCACATTCACGACACCATCCTGGAGAAAAATAATGGACAGCGAGTTAACACCTCCCCTTCGTTCAAAAGCTTGGTTCGACATCCCAGATGATCCATTAATGACAGCTATGTACCTCGAACGGTACGTAAATTTTGGGCTGACACGTGAGGAGCTGCAGTCAGGCAAACCCATAATAGGGATAGCTCAGACTGGCTCAGACTTGTCTCCATGTAACCGCCACCATCTGGAATTGGCTAAGCGAACACGTGAAGGAATTAGAGAAGCCGGCGGAATTTGTTTTGAGTTTCCTGTCCACCCTATTCAAGAGACAGGTAAGAGACCCACAGCTTCGCTTGATCGAAACCTTGCTTATCTGGGTCTAGTTGAAATATTGCAAGGCTATCCCTTAGACGGAGTGGTGCTTACCATTGGCTGCGACAAAACCACCCCAGCTTGCCTTATGGCAGCAGCAACTGTGAACATTCCCGCTATTGCTTTATCGGTTGGACCTATGCTGAACGGACGGTTCCAAGGAGAGAGAACCGGCTCCGGAACTATTGTTTGGAAAGCGCGTGAGATGCACGCAGCAGGCGAAATTGATGATAGTGAATTCGCTGATTTAGTTGCCACGTCAGTAACTTCAACCGGTTACTGCTCGACTATGGGCACAGCCACGACAATGAACTCTCTAACTGAGGCATTGGGCATGCAGCTAACAGGCTCCGCAGCTATTCCAGCCCCATACCGAGAACGGGCCCAGATGGCGTACCTCACCGGTTTGCGAATAGTTGACTTAGTCAAAGAAGACATTCGACCTTCCGACATAATGACGAGAGAAGCATTTGAAAATGCCATCGTTGTGAACTCGGCTATAGGCGGTTCGACTAATGCGCCTATTCACCTCAACGCAATAGCAAGACATTTAAACGTCCCGTTGGATAACAATGATTGGGAATCCATAGGGTTCGACGTTCCCCTGTTAGTGAATATGCAACCAGCCGGCGAATACCTCGGTGAGGACTACTACCACGCTGGAGGCGTTCCTGCTGTTATCAACGAGCTACTTAACTCTGACTTATTGCCTTTCCCAGACGCAATGACCGTTAATGGATCTACCATCGGACAAAATTGTGAACAGACTAAGGCAACTGACTCTTCTGTTATCTATGCCGTTAGTGATCCTCTCCTCGCGAACGCTGGCTTTATCAATCTCTCGGGAAATCTGTTCGATAGTGCGATTATGAAGACCAGCGTTATCGGTGAAGAATTTAGGGAGCGCTACCTATCTGATCCTGGGGACTTAAATGCTTTCGAAGGGCGGGCCGTTGTTTTCGACGGGCCAGAAGATTACCATGACCGCATAGATGACCCTTCGTTAGGAATCGATGAGAGATCCTTACTCATCATTCGGGGCGCCGGCCCAATTGGTTATCCTGGTGCCGCGGAAGTCGTAAATATGCAGCCTCCGGCGGCTCTGCTGGTGCGAGGAATCCACTCTTTGCCATGTATCGGCGACGGCAGACAATCGGGCACCTCAGGATCGCCTTCGATTCTGAACGCTTCCCCTGAAGCTGCAGCCGGCGGTGGTCTAGCCATTCTCGAAACCGGTGATCCGATACGCATTGACCTCAACGAAGGGTCTGCAAATATTCTACTTTCTGAGGAAATACTTGCCGAAAGGTATCAAGCGCTTGAGCAAAAAGGCGGATTCCCTTACCCTCCTAGCCACACTCCATGGCAGGAAATCCAGAGAGGTATGGTCTCGCAGCTAGATGAAGGTATGGTACTAAAACCGGCGGTAGCCTTTCAAGATACCGCTCGAACCTTCGGCTCTCCCCGAAACAATCATTAGGGAAAGGTTTTCGTGATAGCAGCAGCTATTTTTTTAGTCTTAGGTTTAGCTCTGCTCATGTACGCAGGTGACCACTTCGTAACAGGTGCATCTCGACTTGCGGCTGCGCTGCAGATAAGTCCGGTGATTGTTGGGGCTTTAGTGTTAGGATTCGGTACTTCCGCACCAGAAATGGTTGTTTCTGGACTAGCAGCTTGGCGAGGCAATTTAGATCTCGGATTAGGGAACATAGTCGGTTCAA
Source organism: Acidimicrobiaceae bacterium (assembly GCA_003452475.1). GTDB lineage: Bacteria > Actinomycetota > Acidimicrobiia > Acidimicrobiales > Poriferisodalaceae > UBA9040. The sequence continues at coordinate 2,290 of DMOB01000148.1, forward strand.
ACGTCGCTAATTTGAGCCTTGGGCTTGGCGTAGCAGGTCTCATATCTTCGGTTGCGATATCTAAGTCTGCCATAAACCGCGAAGGCCCTATATCTCTTGGCGCTGCTTCACTTTTCTCCTTAGTCGTTATCGACGGTACATTGTCTCGCATCGACGGCATCATTCTTTTAGTGGCGCTCCTCGCCGTAATTGTTTACCTAGTAAAGTCACCTTCAGCAGCACCAGAAGTTTTCACCAAGACCAGTATTCACAAGTTCACACCAAACTTGGTACTTGCTCTTGCAGGGCTCGCTGGGGTCCTCATAGGGGCTCAATTCGCTGTAACTGGTGCCACACGGTTAGCTACCGGATGGGGTCTCTCTGGTGGATTCATAGGATTCTCAATAGTTGCGTTAGGAACATCGCTCCCAGAGTTAGTCACCACTATTGCCGCCGCTCGACAAAAGGAAACTGGTCTCATAATAGGAAATTTGTTTGGCTCAAATTTATTCAATTCGCTCGCAGTTGGCGGATCAATGGGACTAGTGGGCGGAGGCGTTTTAGAAGATGTAACTATGCGGGGACGAGGCATTTACCTGATGCTCGCCGTTATCTTTTTTGCTTATCTACTATGCGTTTGGGGCAGAAAGATCTCAAGAAGCAAGGGTGCTTTACTTCTGGCCCTATACGCGGGAACCATGTTGTTAGTAGGGGTGGCGTAGTTTCTATATCGATGGTTGCCAATAGCCGAGAGACACCAAGGCTCATACCGATGCCCAGTCGGTCTAGGCTACTCACAAACGCTAGAGGGGTTTCTATGTCAAGAGTCATCATCACTGGGGGCAACCGGGGCATAGGACTTGAGCTCGTAAAGTCATACATTCTCAATGGAGATCAGGTAGTCGTTGGATGCCGACAACCAAGTAAAGCGACGGAGCTGGCCAGTCTTAACCCGACAGACATTCTCCCGATTGATGTAGGCGATGAGCAGTCGGTCAAAGCCTTTGCGAAAAAGATCGACTATCCAGTCGACATTTTAATCAATAATGCTGGGACAAGCGTTGAGAACATGGGATTAGAACGCTCTCAAGCTGGAGTAATGGATGCACCGATTGACCTTACCTTGGAGATGATAAAAATTAATGGCTTGAGCGCCGCCATGGTCACACGAGAATTAACGGACAAATTCAATGCAGGCGCTAAGGTCGCTAACATAAGCAGCCAAATTGGTTCAATGGTGGTTGGAGCGGGATTCGACAACCTTCCATATTCGACATCGAAAGCGGTTATGAATATGGTCACAGTCCAGTTAGCTAGCCATCTGAAAAAAAATAATGTGACTGTCGTCTGTTTCCATCCCGGCTGGGTGAGAACTGACATGGGTGGTTCTGGGGCAGACCTATCATCCGCTCAGGCTGCTCAAGCGATCAACACAACTATCGCCACCATAACCCCCGAAAAATCTGGCTTATTTTTGAGGTGGGATGGTTCAACTCACCCATGGTAGAAGATAGGCGTAGTATGTGTTCTCGTGCACACAATTAAAATCGCTGCCTCAGAAGGTCTCTATCTAACGGCCGATCAGTGGGGAGACCCCAAAAATCTACCCGTAATGATGTTCCATGGAGCTGGCCAAAATCGGCACGCTTGGAAAAAGACTGCCTCTTCGCTGTCTGAACAGGGTTACTTCGTGATCACAGTAGATGCAAGAGGTCATGGCGACAGTGATTGGTCACCAGACGCTCACTATGATTCCGACGACGTCGGAAGAGACATCCAAGTACTAGTTTCAAATTTGTCCAGACGTCCCGCTGTTGTTGGGGCCTCGATGGGTGGAATGGGGTGCTTAGCGGCACAGCGTTTAGCAAAGCGGCAGTTATTCGAAGCTGTGGTCCTCGTAGACATCACTCCAGACTTTGACATTGAAGGCGCCAGGCGAGTCATCTCGTTCATGGCCGGGCACCCTGATGGCTTTCGAACGCTTGACGATGCCGCCTCCGCTATTGCCGCTTACAACCCACATCGAAAAAAAGTTACTAACTCATCGGGTCTGAGCAAGGTGCTGCAACAGCGTGAAGATGGCAGG
>DMOB01000171.1:0-4727 GCA_003452475.1 Acidimicrobiaceae bacterium
GACTTGTTCCAGGATCAATTTTTAGAATAGGTCACCACGCAAACCCCTTTAATGATTGCCACTACGCCTACGCTCTCGCTAAAGCTGGCGCTTCAGGCTCATTAGATGATCTACTTTTATCGATGCGCGACGCTAGCCACCTGAAGACGCACGCTGGACAACTACTCAAAGAAGTAGGAGTCCCCCTTGCCTCTGGACTTGCTTCCTTAGCTAACGGTAACTACGCCACTTCTTTCCGAGAGATGGAGCCCATATGGAGCAAAATTTGGATGCTGGGCGGGAGCAATGCGCAACGTGACTTTTTTGACCAAGCAATAATGCTCAGCCTTAACGGTTTAGGGAAAAAATAATACTAGAACAGCTTCAAATGCTGCATAAATAGTCTCTTTACCATGGGCAAACATGCGCCATTTTTGATTTCGGGCCCGGCCTTCCAGTAACACATGAATGCAAAGCTTTATTAATCAAGGGCCACCTTCGAAAATCCATCGCTAGTTGGTCATAAATTGCTCGTAATCGTCTACGATCAGCATCTATGGCTGAAAGCACCTCTGAATACAAAAAAGGCACCAGAGTAGTTGTTATTGACAACATCTCCGGAGTCGTAGAAGGAACCGCAGGCAAAGTTGGTAGAGCCGTTGGCCTAGACCTAAAGCGCTATCGAGTTGAGTTCGACAATGGTGTCAGCTGTACCTCAGTGGCTCATAATAAGTTGGTACCAGTTCCGGCTTGGCCAGCACTTCAAGAAGCTCGTATCGAGGCGGCTAAAGTCGCCAAAGAGGCAGCCTTAGCGGCATTTAGCGCTGACATTAAACCAAAGCCCAAAGCAGTGGCCCCAGAGCCCAATGCCCCAGCAGCCGATGCTGGTTTGGACCCTCGATTAGCAGCGCTTGCAGCTAAGTCCAAGGCTGCAAAATCAAAGCTCGGAGTTGAAGACGCTGCTCCAACTGCTGAGGCGGCCGCAAGCCCTCGCCCTGAAAGCACCGATGCTGATGCGGTGGACCCTCGCATTGCAGCCCTGACAGCTAAGTCTCGAGACGCACGGAAAGACGCTGGTATCGACGTTGATGCTACTACCACTCCTGATCTCACAAAGCCTGTCGAGCCGGCGCAAGAAGCTAAAGCCGCCGAACAAGAGACTGAAGAGAGTGTGAAAGTTCCCGAGGGCTACTTTCCGAGCGATAACAGAATCGCCGATCTGTTAAAAAAATTTAGCAGCTGACAGCGAACATTTCTGACGCACTCAATCGGGTATTCCAAAAGGCGTTGGATCTAAAAAGCGTGTTACAACATTTTCAGTAATTTGGGCTATGTCGTTGTCGTAACTATTTCGAGCCAGAGCTCCGAACCATGAGATCGATCCGACGCTAAAGACGGCTCCCCCTTCAGGTGTTTCGTAGAAAACTATGTCCGCCCTGACATTTGGGTCAGGTATCGAAATGGCGACGGATCCCTCAAATTCTTCTTTCGTTCGCATCATATCTGCAGCAAAGTCAGTGGCAGAGGCAACGATTACAGCATGCGCGGGCGAGCCGAGTTTCAGATCAAACCTATCAACCTCTTGACCAGCAGCGCCGCCGCCTAACCCAGACGTACCTATAAATTCCTCTTCTGTCCCATCTAGTATCCATGCAGCCCGAGAGTTCATCACTCCGGGGTCTCTCACGTAATGAGTTGCTTTTTCAAATCCTTGGGCCGCGAAACCAACACCTACCAATTGATTGGGAGCTCTTCCGTTACGACGCCAAAGACCTCCATATTCACCACCCCATGCATGGTAATTCTCACCATCGCCTGTCTGCCAAGGCCTGACACCATCTTCAGCCCTCCGCAGCTCGATACAACCGGGCCAGCTGTCGCTAAACGCCACACGCCAATAAAAACCATTACCTCCAAGATAAATAAGCCGTCCGCCATTTCGTTGCCATTTCTCAAGCGCGTCAAGCATCACTGTCGACCAGTACTCAGGATGAGTTCCCGTTACAAGAACCCGGTATGGCTCCAAGGCATCAAAGCCATCGAAGTGGATGTCTTCATCTGTGAGGATGTCGTGACCCACTTCTAATCGTTCTAGGAAAGCATTGATATCAGTGTCAGGCGTGAAATTCCAGCCGTCTGCACCAGGCCGAAGTTGCAGAATAGGCCTTCTGCGCGAACTAAACATTACCCCACTGCCATCAGGGTGTTTCTCGTAGTGACTGAGGCCGACTTCAGGATGATCGACCAAGTACTGATGCTCAGGGCGAAGATTACTTCGTGCCCCCATGAAATCAGCTCCTTGAATGAGCATGCGGTGATTGGCATAGGCCATATAGGTGCATGTCGGCATTAAAAGTGCTATTTCAGAATATTCACCATCAACTTTAGGTCTCACAAAAAATGGGACTCTGTCAGTACCTATTTCGCTCTGAAATCTGAAGCAGTAGATGCCACTCGGAAGATCATCCGGCAGAACGATCGCTGAACTGACATTCCATTCGGCGTCATAGAGATCATCATGATGGAAATGAACTGCATTCCACTGCTCGGGGGCTTCAGCCCATCGTTGGTACTCACCAGTCCAAGAGGGACCGGGAACGGCGCGCGTTGGTAATTGAAACAAAGAAAAAGTATGTTCGCCACAGTCTGATGGAATCGCATCGCCGTCAAGGCCGTGCTCAAATCTCCAGTGGTATCGATTATTGTCCAGCTCTATCGATGGTTCAGCTATTCGCCCATCCCACCTCTTCGTCCCTGAATCAGCGGCAAAACGAAACACAAGATTAGCTAAGTCCGTGGGTTCAAACTCGCAAGAAACTGTCTCTTGTCCTCCTTGGATTAAATCTCGTCCTGGAGATCTCGTTTGCGGCGATGTAACAGTGCAAAAAAACTGGCCCTGAGCTAAGTCCAGTTCCATATTTAAGAAATACCAACGATGCCGCTCAAGTCGTCGTTCCCGCAGTGAAAACCTTACTGAATTGATATCTGCAAATAGTCTGTCACCCTGGTTATGAATTCTAAATTCATTAGATCCAGATCCGAAGGACGCAATCACACCATCTCGCTTTAATAGTGTCGGCTGAAACCAAAAACTTAAATTGATACGTTTCGGGCTTTTCGCACTAAGTGTCAACTCTGCGTATGAACCTGGATTTAATGGTTGCTCGGTAAGCTTTACGGTCGAACTCTGAATCGCCGCGACTTCCTGTTCCTCAAATCCAGGGCCTGAGCGCGTGGGGTCGCCACAAATTAGCCGAACGACATCCACTTCACCTTCTACTGCTACATGACTAGATCCAAACCAAGATATTTCCTCACCGCACCTGACTGATAACGGTTCGCAATAGCCTGTAATTAATTTTTTTGAAAGCTTTTGTTCGATCATTGGTCCCTGATGCAGTCGTAGAAGGTCTTGAAGTATTTCTTTGGTCATCTAGCGCTTTGATTTCCATTCATCATAGGTCTCAACTGGCATACCATCTGATTGCCAGCCACCAAAGCCAGACTCGACATGACTAACCTTTGGAACGCCCATGTCTTGAAGCAGCTTCGTCGACAACGCTGAACGAAGACCGCCGGCACAGCACAAAATAAATTCACGATCTTCTTGAAATATTTCCTTAGTGTATGGAGAATCAGGCGATACCCAAAATTCCAACATCCCACGTGGAGTGTGCGTTGAGCCTGGAATTACACCTTCTCTTTGCAGCTCGCGCACGTCACGAATATCTACGATAAGTGCGCCATTGGTTTCCACTCTACGTCGCGCCTCTTCCGGGCTTAAATTATCAATTTCAGACTTGGCTTCATCAGCCATCTCGTTTACTGATCTCACTGCCATAACTATCTCCCTGCATTTTCTGAGCCGTATTACAACAAATAGACGATTTAGACCATATTACTCGTCCGACATCACAACGCCTGTTTTCTCTAATTCTTCGATTTCAGCAACACTCAACGCCAATAGTCTCTCCAAAACCGGTCTATTACTTTGACCCAAGGACTCTGGCAGCGGCTCTCGATCCGGTCGACTTGATTGACTAAATTTAACAGGCAATCCCGTAACTGCTAGCGGACCGAATGTTGGGTCATCCACGTTCCTGACCATTCCTCCTTCAATAAAGTGTGGGTGCTTCATAGCCTCAACTGGACTAAAGACCGGAGCGGCAGGTATGCGATGCTCTTCCAGCCATTGCAGTGCTGCTCCGTCACTCTCAAATGACTGCACCCAGCGCTCTACTATATTGATAAGTTCTGCCGCATTCTCAATTCGATCATTACCTGTATGAAACTTTGAATCGGTTGCAAGTTCCGCTTTATTCATTGCTTCACAGAATCGGGGCCACTGGCGCTCCAATACTTGAATCACGATCCAACCATCGGGTCCTTTATATGTTCCTGATGGGACTACAATTCCAGACTGTCTTCCCGAACGCGCCTGAGCCCATTCGCCTTTGGTTGCACTGTGCCCTTGCACTGCGATCGAATGCATATGAAAAACTGGATCAACAAGATTAACTTCTATGCACTGCCCCAGTCCGGTTCTTTCTCTATGAAACAAAGCGTGTCCAATTGCACCAAAAAGAACAAGACCAGCCGCACAGTCCGCAATCGGTGAACCCGTAAATTGAGGAGGGCCATCGGCGTCTCCAGTTAGGTGCATCATACCGGACAATGCTTGGCCCATCAGATCGAAACCTTGCAAGTGAGACAGCGGCCCTTCTTTACCAAAGGCAGATATAGATGCC
>DMOB01000244.1:0-11629 GCA_003452475.1 Acidimicrobiaceae bacterium
ACCCGGCCATACACCTCTATATATTCGTCGTATCCTCCGGACTCACCGAAAACATCCACCATATCTCCAATACTTACACCGCGATGTTTACAAGCGTTATGAACTGTCTCAACGATTGCTCGATATAAGCGCCTGATTTCTTGAGTAATGAGCTTGCTTCCGATTCGGTCATGCCGCAACAACGCCGCATGCAAAATTTCGTCGCTGTAGATAGGGCCTAACCCAACAACGAAAGAGTCATCCATGAGGAGACCTTTTAGCTTCCGGTTCTGAGGAACTAATAATTGCCCGAAAGCAGTCCACGACATCGGCTCCTCGATTGGGTCAAAGCCCATCGGCAACATCTCCGGGAATGCCTCTTCTAGATTTTCAGTGGCGACTACCGAAACTCTCGCTCCATCACCTGGATCAAGCAAACGAAGCTCTCCTCCTTGCGTGAAACCAATCGTTAACTGAGTTCGGTCATCTATTACATCTGAACTAGCAGTTCTTTGCAAAAAACCTGTTGGTCCAACATCAATTACAAAACTCTGCTCATCACCGATACCCATAACGAGAAGCATTCCTACCCGACGGACATCAACTATCTTCATACCTGACAGAGAGTCGCTCAAAGCTTTCTTAGTCGCGCCTGGAACTATTTGCTTCACCGGGCCAATAACTTCAACATCTTTTATTTTTTTACCGCTTAGGTCTTTGTCCAAGTCACGACGAGCGGTTTCAAGTTCGGGTAATTCAGCCATCGTGGGCCTCAGTCCTTATTTCGGTAGTTTTGATCTCTTCTAATTGTTCATCTAACAAAACCCAAGCTTCTCGCGCCGCTTCTTGCTGAGCTCTCTTCTTAGAAGGCCCAGTGCCCACTCCCCAAGTACGCTCAGCGAAAACAACTTCAGCCTTAAATATCTTTTCGTGATCTGGACCGCTTTCGGCAATCTCATATCTTGGAGTAGCGCCATGCTGGCGAACCGCTAGCTCTTGCAAGCGCGTTTTGTAGTCTTCTACGCCCGGTTCCGCAGCCATTTCCGAAATTCGTTGCTGGAAAGCTTGCGAAACTAAAAGCTCAGCTTCTTCCCAACCGCCGTCCAAATATACGGCTCCAAGTATTGCTTCAAAAGTGTCAGCCAATATTGAAGTCTTTTCCCGTCCACCAGAATTATGCTCTCCATTCCCAAGAAGGACTGCGCCTCCTACGCCGTAATCTCGAGCCACCGTCGCTAGTGATCCAGCGTTTACTACCGCAGAACGAATTTGCGCAAGTCCACCTTCGCTCAAGCCAGGATATGATTTATAGATAAGGGCGGCAACACATACACCAAGCACAGCATCACCTAGAAATTCTAGACGCTCATTAGATTCACCGGCTTCAGTCTCAGCGCACCAACTGCGGTGAGAAAGCGCTAGCCGAAGCAGATTTGGATCCTTAAAGTGATATCCGATAATTTCGCTTAAGGATTCATCAGCGGATTCGATGTCAATCTCCGAATCAATTTCAATACACGACATGTTAGTTGACACGAGCCATTACGTAGTCGATAGCGTCTCTAACAGTTTTCAAGTCCTGTAAGTCATCATCTTCAATTCGAAAACCGACACTGCGTTCAGACAACTCTTCTTCTAGACCTTCAACGAGTTCGATAAGAGCTAATGAATCTGCATCAAGATCATCAACAAACGAGGATGCCTCAGTAATCACAGACGGTTCTATCTCTAAAATATCTGCGAGTTGATCTCGAACCAGTTCGAAAACTTCGTTTCGATCAGGCGGGGACTGCTCATTATTGGGCTCGGTGGACATAGCCCCTCCTACCGTGGTCGGACGCCTTCATGGTAGCCTGATTCATGATTTGAACAGTGACCTCATATAGTGATATTTGCTTATTTTTTATTACTTTATGCAGTTTTTCGTATTATTAGGTAGCAGCAACAGCCTCTGCCAGGGCTCCAATCAAGTCTCTATCAACCATATCTCTAGCTAATTTGATTGCATTCTCTATAGCTAGTGGACCCGCTGATCCATGACTTATTATCGCAATGCCATTGACTCCCAAAAGCATAGCCCCTCCAACAGCCTCAGGATTCAATTCAGATGCAATCGGAGATAGCAACCCAAGAGCTTCCTTACCTACCTCGCCGACACCATCAGCTAAGAGAATCGAGATAATTTGATTAACTAAGAATTTTATTGTGCCTTCTATAGTTTTTAGAGCAACATTTCCCGTGAAGCCATCTGCGACCACGACGTCAACAGCCCCATCTAGTATGTCTCTTCCCTCGACATTTCCGATGAAGTCAATAGAAGTATCATTCCTTAGCAAAACATGAGCGGCTTTAGTGATCTGGTTTCCTTTCTCTGCTTCTTCCCCGATTGACAACAAGCCAACCTGTGGCTTTTCAATGCCATAGCGAATTCGCGAGAACGCCGAGCCCATCTGAGCGAACTGAAGGAGCCAATCAGGCTGGCAATCAGCCATAGCTCCAGAGTCGAGCAGTATCTTGGGAGCTCGGCCTGGCACGGGTAAAGCAGTAGCTATCGCTGGCCTAACAACGCCCGGAATTCGTTTCATCCTCAACAACGCTGCGGCAGCAACTGCACCAGTATTGCCCGCACTGACCATTGCAGAGGCTTGACCGTCGCGCACGCGCTCTGCACCTCTGACGATAGAGGAATCCTTCATCGTTCTGACTGCCCGGCCGGGTTCCTCAGCCATACCGATGACCTGAGAGGCCTCGTGCAGTTCTAAGGAACCGATATTTTCTATAGCCGACGCCAGACCAACGAGTTCAACAGGAATTCCCTGTCCTGATGCCGATAGGGCACCGTCGATAATTGCTTTAGGGGCGTAATCACCGCCCATTATGTCCACAACGATTGGCAACATTACCGACATCGACCTAACAGAGAACTCAATCGATTTCTATTGCTTGTCGGCCGGCGTACCAGCCGCAGCTTCCGCACACGCGGTGTGGCAACTTCGCATCACCACAACGGGGGCAATTACTCCGCGAAGCGGAACGAAGCTTCCAAGCAGAGGCTCGACGACTACGGGTCTTCGACTTTGAAGTCTTTTTCTTTGGAACGGCCATCATCGACCTCGAGAGATAGGCACTGTCACCTCGAGAGGTTCAAAGCGCTGGTTGGATATGACCAACGCAGCATCGGAACCTCGAGTGGAGGCAGCCAAACAACAAACGCCGGTAGAATTTGAGTCAAATAGATTGACACAAGTTCACAATGCTACCGGCCTCAACGTCTCACTGCGACTCTAAATCGGTGTCTTCGCCATCATCAAAGATCAGATCATCCAGCGCGGCCCATCGCGGATCCGAAACTGATGCCGTATCTATTCTTTCTTTTTCTAAAAATTTGAGGGCTATTCCGCTATTTATCAGCTCCTGCGGATAGTTCTCACACGGTTCCTGGAACGGGCAAGGTACTGCCGCTATCGGTAATTCCAAAAGAAGAGAATCCCTCGCCATTGGAGTTAAGTCAGCAATTTCTTCACCCAAAAGATAACTTTCACCCTCTTTGGGATTCAACTCAAATAATTCTTGAACTACAGCTTCTGCTAAACCGTCGACTGGGAACAGGCAACGAGAACACTCACCTACCCATGGAACCGAAAGCTTTCCTGAAACCAACACGCCTTCACTCACTTGAGACAGAACTAACTCCGCGGCCACCACTGAATCGTTCGTGATCCTCACATCGGCGATCTCTGGGACGTTACCTTCGTCCCAAATTTTGTCTACCGGCAGCTCCGCTGTCCAATTCCGCAAAGGATCACGCCTGGACAACCGCTCTACCGGAACTTTGAGATGCTCATAAACTTGTTTATCTATCAAGCATTGTCCTGATCGAAAAAGCCAGCATTACTATCGACAGACTCTTCATCTTGAGTTGATTCAGTCACTTCCAATGGAACTGAAGGCTGCAACTTTAAGCGTGCCTGGGCTACGGTCTCTTGAACTCCCAATAACGCTGATTCGAACTGTTCCAGACGCCGATCGCAATAATCGTCGACTTCGTGACTTCGACGGCGCGCCTGGGCTTGAGCCTGATCTAACAACTGTCGAGCTTTGCGTTCTGCCCCCCGGACCACCTCGGTTTTTTGAATCATCTGAGCAACTCTTGTGCGAGCCTCCTCTATAACTAACCCCGCATCAACGCGCGCCTTCATGAGTAGTTCTTCACGTTCTTTCAAAAGCCAACGTGCCTCTCGCACTTCCACTGGAAGTTCGCTCAACGCTGCTTCCAAAAGTTCCAGAACCTCATCACGACTAATCATTACCGACGTTGACAATGGCATCGGACGAGCCGCATTAATTACATCAACAATACGTTTGAGAATAGCTTCGGCTCCGGGGCTACTCAAGGGTGCTGATTCAGTCATTTCATGAACTTTTCTGCCAGCCGCTTTGCGACTGGTTTAGGAACTAGGTGAGAGCAATCGCCACCGAAACGAGTTATGTCACGGATGTACTTTGAGGCTATAAAAGAGTTTTCTCCGCCTGATGGGATGAAAAGCGTGTCTACCCCAGCAACTGACTGATTCATTTGCGCCATTTGAAGTTCTGCCTCAAAGTCAGTCACTCCCCTTAGGCCTTTAACAATGAAATCGATCTCAAGCCTTTTAGCTAGGTCTACTACTAACTCTCCGAACTCAATTACGGTGACGTTTCTTAGATGCTCCGTAGATTCAGCAACCATCAAAACCCTCTCCGCATCTGTGAAAAATGGGGTTGCTTTCTGGGGATTACGCATAGCAGCTACAACCACATCATCGAATAAGCGCGAGGCAGTCGCGCATATCTCGATGTGGCCGTTGTGGACCGGATCGAATGATCCGGGATACAGGACCTTAACCACAAGCTGCTCCTTCGATAACGATTTACTAAAAGGTACCGATCTAAGACGGTTTACTCCAGTAACTTCTCAGAGAACCTTGAAAATATTTTATTTTCGTATTATTTGATAACCACAGGCTCTAAGACCGTGATCACAGTTTTCCCGTATGAACGACTTTTCAACACCCTCCAACGATCTTCCATAAGTATTTCTCGATCTGACTCAGCTACGACTAGCGAAGATTTAATTTGGGATAGAATCATCGGCCATTTGTCAAACTCGTATGGCGGGTCAGCAAAAATAATATCCGGTGGCACCGATAACGAACTCAAATAAATCTGTGCATCTTGTTTGATAACTGTTCCGTCGAGTCCCAAACTCAACAAATTTTCTCTGATCAGAGAACATGCTCTAGCGCTTTCATCAACGAAAATTGCCGATTTGGCTCCTCGAGACAGCGATTCAATACCTAGCGCACCAGTTCCGGCGAAAAGATCCAAAACCTCAGCGCTCTTAGGGTAGCCGAGGCTATAGAGAATATTAAAAACTGCTTCGCGCGTGCGGTCTGAGGTCGGTCTCACCATCCATCCAGTCGGTGACTCGAGATGCCGTCCCTTATGGCTTCCGCCAACTACACGCATAATATCGACCTTAACGGGCACAATGTATGTATGGATGTTCCAGAGACCATCATTTGCGTCGATTGTGGAGGTGTCTGTCACCGAATCAGCTATGCCGACCCCGAAATCGGTTTCCAGCCTGGCGACGTGGTTGCCTATCGTTGTTCTGATTGCCTCGACAGATGGGATTTAGTTTTCGATGAGAGCTAACCTCGCCATAAGTTCTCAGCATCCGGCCCACGAGCTGAAATAAACCACTCAATTTCTTTCCCTAACATGGGACTTAGTGTGATTGTTTCATGTCCTTCGACAAGTGCTTCAGAGCAACTCCTTGCGCGCTCAACCCACAGTCGGTCCCGTATAAGGGACGCTAACTTCAAGTCACTTCTCCCCGACTGCCGTTGATCAAAAATTGTACCTTCACCCCTCAGCTCCAGATCAACTTCGGCTAATTCAAAGCCGTCAGTAGAGTTCTCGAGTGCTTGCAACCGACGCACCGCATCCTCAGTAATCGAGTCCTCAGTCACTAAATAACAACGAGATTTATAGCTACTTCTGCCTACACGCCCTCGCAGCTGGTGCAGCTGAGCTATGCCAAAACGATCTGCCGACAATACAACCATCGCACTCGCATTAGGGATATTCACTCCCACTTCAATAACCGTTGTAGCCACCAAAACATCGAGTAAACCGGCCCGGAACTGTTCCATCGCCCGTTCTTTATCGGATGCTTTTAAGCGCCCGTGAAGCAGTCCAACTCTTAACCCGGACAACTCTCCTCTAATTAATTCTGCATGCGTAGCCTCGGCAGAACTAGCGACTATGTTTTCGCTCTCGTCGATAAGGGGGCAAACGACGAAGGTCTGTCTACCTTCTTTCACTTCTTCACGAACATAGTTCCAGGCTGACTTCACCCCTTCTGGGGTGGAAACCCATTTCGTCTCGATAGGTATTCGTCCAGGTGGAAGCTCATCGAGAAGTGATACATCTAGATCGCCATAAACAGTCATGGCTGCCGTGCGCGGAATCGGCGTTGCTGTCATCACCAACAAATGCGGCCAGCGACCATCTTCTCTGCTGTGTTCTCGCAGCTTGGCTCGCTGCTCAACTCCAAATCGATGCTGTTCGTCTACAACAACGAAACTTAAAGATTTAAAGGAGACGCCACTCTGAATTAAAGAGTGTGTTCCTACAGCAACATCCACACTGCCGTCTTTGAGTTGTCTCACAATCCGTTTTTTTTCAGGTGCTGGAACACTATTGCTTAGCAATTTAATTGATAGCGGCCGCACACCTGTGAGTGTCCGGGAGTCTGGAACCTCAAATCCTTCCGCCATTTCTTTTAGCCCCAGATAATGTTGCTCGGCTAAGATTTCTGTCGGGGCCATGAACGCCCCTTGATGACCATTAGCAACTGCATTTATTAGGCCCTGAAAAGCTACTAGAGTTTTCCCAGATCCCACATCTCCTTGCAGCAGCCGATGCATAGGTCGGGCCTTTGCAATATCAGTATTAATCTCCGTCACGGCACGTTTTTGAGCAGCGGTGAGTTCAAATGGCAGGCTGGAGAAAAAATCGGTGCTCAGAAATTTGTCGAGATCATGATCGATGCCTCTAACAGCACTTTCCCTATGCAACTTGCTAAGTCGTAGAGTTAGCTGAACCCGAAGAAGCTCATCGAACACAAGCCTGTCTCGGGCTTTCTGCACATCACTTAATTCCGCTGGTTCATGAATCCGTCGCAAGGCATCATGTCGAGAAAGTAGGTCATACTTCAAACGAACACTTTCCGGGACAGGGTCTTCGATACCGCGCTCTTCACAGCGGCGCAGAGCTTCAGTAACCCAACGCGCCAACTCCCAGCTAACGAGACCGGCTTTTTCTGACTGCGGATAGACAGCCACGATCCGACCAGTCTTATCTCCAACAAAATCAATCAGAGGATTAGCCATCTGTTTAGCGCCACGATATTCATCAATTTTGCCGAACAGAGCAACCGTTAATCCTTCTAGCAACTGCTTTTTCCGCCAAGCTTGGTTAAAGAACGTAGCCCGTACCGTACCGGTCCCGTCAGAAATTATTGCCTCTACTAAGCTTTTACGGTTTCGAGTAGACCGGCTAGTCACCTTAGTAATCTCACCGACTACCATTATTTGCTCGCCGATTACACAATCTACTATTGGCGCTTCTTTACTTCTGTCGATGTACCTGCGCGGATAATAGGTAATCAAGTCAAAAACGGAATGGACATTTACTTCAGACAATACTCGTCGGCGTTGTTCACCCACGCCGTTGAGACGATCCACCGGTATCTCATCAAGATCAGCGAGTGCTAGCGGGAGGGTCACTCAATACCAAAAAAGTAAGGGTAATGATCTTGCTCTCCGTGATGAACCTCAATTTCCACATTTGGATGATGCTCAGCTAGCCAGACTTCAATCGTTCTCGTTTCAGCATCTCCTGCTTCTAGACCTTCAATTATTGAAACCATCTCATGATCTTCAGTAATTAGCTCAGTCAGTAAAGCAATTGCCGCCGAAGTCAAATCTTTATCTATAGAACGCACTCCTTCTCTGTCGAGACCAATCCAATCGTCTGTCTCGACTTCTCCTACCGAAGTGGATGTACCCCTAACTGCTTTGGTCACTTCACCGACAACCAAAGTCGACGAAATGTCCGCCATCTGCTCAGCGTTTACCTCAGCATCTGCCTCCGGATCATAAGCTAACAAAGATGCAAATCCCTCTGGAACAGAGGTAGTCGCTACTACAACTACCTCTTTTTCAGTTTGCGAGTTGACCGTTCCGGCTACTGCCAAAATATTTGAATTATTGGGCAGGATAACTACCTGGTCGGCTGGAGCTCTTTCCACAGCATCTAACAGTTCTGCTGTAGACGGATTCATTGTTTGCCCGCCGACAACCAGCACTTGGACCCCAAGGCTATGGAATATTCGTCCTATCCCAGGCGCTGGTGACACTGCTACGACCGCACAAGGAACTACTTGCGCTTTTACGGAATCGGATGAAGTTCCTTCTGCAGCAGCGGCTCTTACCCACTGCTCTTCTATTACTTCTTCGCTTAAGTCACTGACGCGAATTTGGCGAGGTCTTCCTACCTCAATCGCGGCTTCAATGGCGGGACCAATGTCATTGGTGTGAATGTGACAGTTCCAAAGCCCGTCGCCTCCGACCACCACGATCGAATCTCCTAGGCCGGCCCAAACATCCTTAAATTCGCTTATTGAGGAGTCCGGCGCATCCAGAAGATACATAACTTCATATCTAAGTTCGCCGGTCAGATCAGCGCTCGAAACGGGCTTAAACACATTTGGGATCTCAGGTTGCGAAACGGCTTCAGGCAAGGCTCTGCCGTCTGCAACTTGAAGCATTCCATGAAGAAGATGCAAGAACCCCGCACCTCCTGCGTCTACCACTCCAGCTGTTGCGAGAATTTCAAGTTGTTCCGGTGTTCTAGCTAATGCAATTTCGGCTGCCAACAGTGCTGCCTCTAGAACATCTACTAACTCACCTGATGAGCCAGCTGCTCCGCTAGCAGCCTCGCGCACTACTGTTAGGATCGTACCCTCGACTGGTTTCATTACAGCACTATCAGCCGCTTCGCTGGCCACCTTCAACGCCATTGCCACCGAAGATCCATCAATAGTTTCAGCTTTTTCGAATGATTTCGCCAAGCCTCTCAAAATTTGACTCAGAATAACACCGCTATTGCCTCTAGCCCCCATTAATGAGCCGTGCGAAATAGCTCCACAGACAGCGTTTTTATCTATCGGGTCAACACCTTCTAACTCTTCCACGACAGATTTGACTGTTAGAAACATGTTTGTTCCAGTGTCGCCGTCGGGTACTGGAAACACATTCAAACGGTTAATAGCTTCGCAATGGTCATGCAGACCATCACGAAAAGAAGTAATTATTTTCAAAAGATCAGAAACCGAAAAAAACAGGGCTACAGCCACGGTTCCTGATCCTATCGGGGACTTCTTGCACGAACTAGTAATGAACCCGGTTTAGAAACGCGTCAACGGGTAAACTGGTTGATAAGTTGACCCCACTTCATTAATGACCTTTGGTCGTGACTGAAGGTCCGTGTGCTAAACAACCACTTGGTGCCCAACCGGAGGCGCGATGTGCAAGGCGTAATAAAATCCTATGATCCAAAATCCGCTACAGGAGTAGTGGTAGACGATGTTGGTCGCTCAGAATACGAGCTTGCCACAGATGCTCTTGTTGACTCCGTGTTTCGCATGGTGAGACAAGGACAGAGGGTCGTCTTTGACCTCAATGACAGTGGCTTAGCAACTCGACTCCGATTAGGTTCCGAGATTGATCTCGGAACACCTAGCTGGATTTTGCCGGAAGAGGACCAATGATCATTACTTTTGTGGGGCAATTTCCCCACCAATTCTGAAAGGCTATGGAGGTCGACATGCCTGGGACCACCACGAACCAGAGGCTCCTGGATTGGGTTGCTGAATGGGTGAACGTACTCACTCCATCCTCGATCCATTGGTGTGATGGGACACAAGAAGAATACACGTCTCTCACAAAGCTAATGGTTGATCAGGGAACCCTTATTCCGCTCAACGAAGAATCTCGACCGAATAGCTTCCTAGCACGGTCAGACCCAGGTGACGTTGCGCGGGTAGAGGACCGAACCTTTATTTGCAGCGCGAACGAAGACGACGCTGGTACTAACAACAACTGGCGCGACCCTGCCACGATGAGAATGGAGATGAATCAACTTTTTGCCGGTTCGATGGCTGGCAGAACGATGTATGTAGTTCCATTCTCAATGGGGCCGCTTGGTTCTCCAATCGCTCACATCGGCGTTCAACTAACCGACTCGCCTTATGTCGCTGCTTCGATGCGCATCATGACTCGAATGGGACAGCAAGCTTTAGATGTCCTTGGCAACGATGACTGGGTACCTTGTGTCCATTCTTTAGGCGCTCCCCTAACGGAAGGTCAACAGGATGTACCTTGGCCATGCGATGCCGATAATAAATTCATTGTTCATTTCCCTGAAACAAGAGAAATTTGGTCTTACGGATCTGGTTACGGTGGAAATGCGCTGTTAGGAAAAAAATGTTTCGCTCTGAGGATTGCGTCGACGATGGCGCGAGATGAAGGGTGGCTAGCTGAACACATGCTTATTGTCGGTGTTACTCCTCCTAACGGCGAAACCAAGTATGTTGCCGCTGCTTTTCCATCTGCCTGCGGCAAAACAAATATGGCGATGATGATTCCATCTCTTCCCGGCTGGAAAATAGAAACTGTCGGGGATGATATTGCGTGGATGAAATTCGGTAAAGACGGTCGCCTATACGCGATCAACCCAGAAGCCGGATTTTTCGGGGTAGCGCCAGGAACAGGAGAGGACACAAATGCGAATGCTCTCGCAACTCTCTCCGGCAACTGTGTCTTCACCAACGTTGCACAAACCGAAGACAACGATATTTGGTGGGAAGGACTAACTGATGAGGCTCCGGCTCGTTTAACTGACTGGCGAGGAGACACCTGGACTCCGGAATCAGAGTCCCCCGCAGCTCATCCCAATGCGAGATTTACTGCACCTGCTAGCCAATGTCCTTCATTGGATAGCGCTTGGGAAGATCCCAATGGAGTACCAATATCTGCAATTCTCTTTGGTGGTCGTAGAGCCACTACCGTGCCTTTGGTTTCAGAGGCACGCGACTGGGAACATGGCGTATTCCTAGGTTCTGTTATGTCGTCTGAAAAAACTGCAGCAGCAGCTGGAGCGATAGGACAAGTGCGTCGAGACCCTTTCGCTATGTTGCCTTTCTGTGGCTACAACTTCGGTGACTATTTCCAACACTGGTTGGACCTAGGTATGAAAGAGGAAGCCAAACTTCCCAAACTTTTCTACGTTAATTGGTTCAGAAAAGACAGTAATGGGAAGTTCATTTGGCCGGGCTTCGGAGAAAATACCAGAGTACTTAAATGGGTTCTAGAGCGAATTAACGACTCTGGCAAGGCAGTCGAGACACCTATTGGAATGGTACCCACTCCTGATGCAATCGATATTAGCGGCCTAGATCTAAGCGAAGATGATTTGCGAACTCTCCTTTCAGTTGATACTGAAGAATGGCGCACTGAACTAGCCTTAATCGAAGATCATT